>JAKBCQ010000122.1 GCA_021807585.1 Planctomycetota bacterium
CGCACGATCGGCTTCGATCTCTTCGATCTCGAGCACCCGGCCGAATACTCGCTCTTTCACGTCCACCGGTCGCGTGACGTCGAGCCCCTCGAGATCGAGTTCGCCGCGCCGCAATCGTTCGGATGGACGTATGATTGTCCCTTTGCGGGCCGCGAAATCGACTGAAACGAACCCCTCGACTCCCCACATCCGCATCGCTCGGACCGCCGAAGGGTTGACTCGGCTCGCCGAAAGCTCGACGACGAGGCCGTCGGCGAAGCGAATGCGAGCATTGGCGATATCTTCATGATCCGATAAAACGCGAACGCCGAGCGCCTCGACCGCGACGACCCCGGCCGAAGTCGTCGACAGGACGAGGTCGATGTCGTGGATCATCAGGTCGTGGACGACTCCGATGTCGGTCGATCGGAACGTGTACAGGCCGAGCCTCTCGGCGGCGATGAATTTGGGTCGATGGGGGATTCTTTCGATCGACGTCCAAATGGGATTGAATCGCTCGATATGACCGACTTGTAGAATCGCTCCTCGATCGCGCGCCAGCTCGACGAGCCTTCGACCCGCTTCGGCGTCGGTCGCGAGGGGTTTTTCAATCAGCGTCGCGATCCCGCGATTGAGGAACGGCGCTGCGACCGTTTCGTGGAGGATCGTGGGGACCGCGATCGAGACCGCGTCGACCGAATCGATCAGATCGCGCGGGTCGGAGAAAGCTCTCGAGCCGTGCTTCGCGGCGATTTCACCGGCTCGATCGAGGTCGGAGTCGACGACTCCGACGAGTTCGACCTCGGGGTGATCCGCCAGAATCCGCGCGTGATGCCTTCCCAGATGACCGACTCCGACGACCCCGACTTTCAAGCGATTGTTCATTATTTACGGTCCTTTTCGCGAGCTCGGCCGTGCTTGCCTTGATGTTGGGCGCGGATGAACGCGAGCAACGAAGCGACCTCGGCGATGAGGTTGCCGTGCGATTCGAGGATGACCTCGGCCTGATCGGGGGTCGTCTTGGCGCGATAGATCAGCCGGTGCGCCTCGTGGAGCGGGTCGATCGCGTGTTCGAGCCCGTTCCGTTTCAAGCCGACGACGTTGATGCAGCGAACCTTGAAGGGATTGCCGTCGATCAGCATATAAGGAGGAACATCATGTGTGATTCGCGACATGCCTCCAGAAAAGCTGTAAGCTCCGATCGACACGAACTGATGCACTCCCACCGATCCCGAGAGGATCGCGTGCGATTGAACGTGAACATGGCCGCCGAGCATCGTGTTGTTGGCGATCGACACGCGATCGCCGACCTTGCAATCGTGCGCCACATGCGCATTGGCCATGAAAAAACAGTTCGATCCGATCCTCGTCAAACCGTCTTCCTTCTCGGTGCCGCGGTTGATCGTCACTCCTTCACGAATGATGTTATTATCACCAATTTCGACGCGGGTCGGCGTGCCGCGATACGAGACGTCCTGGGGATCGCCGCCGATCACGCAGAAGGGGCTAAGGACATTGCCCGATCCGATCGTCGTCACCCCCAAGACGCACACGTGCGCCAGGAGACGCGTCCCCGCGCCGATCTTGACGTCGGGTCCGACGACGCAATAAGGACCGATCTCGACGTCGTCGGCGAGCTCGGCCTGGGGATCGACGCACGCGGTATCGGCGATTAACACGGACATGGCCTGATTCCTCACTATCACGAACGGGCGTCGCGGGTCGCTCGAAAACGCACGTCGATCGACTTCACCTGGAATTCAACGAACGCTTGAAACACATCAGCCTACAACTCAACATCAATCAGATCGGTAATAACTGAAAAACATCATGCATCTTTGGATATTCACGCGGCGACTCCTCGATCGAGGTACATGAAGCGGATCTTCGCCTCGGCGACGACTTTCGCCCCCACCCGAGCCGCGCCTTGAACGTAAACCGATCGCGCGTCGCCTTTGATCACGTTCACCTCGAGCGCCAGTTGATCGCCCGGAACAACGGGACGGCGAATTCTCACATGATTAATTCCAACCATAAGAGCGGTTCCGCGCTTGGTGTCGATCCTGCTCGAAAGCATGATCCCCGCGGCCTGAGCGAGCGCCTCGACAAGCAGGACCCCGGGCATGATCGGACGGTCCGGCCAATGTCCGGGGAAGAACGGTTCGTTATAACTGACGTTTTTGATCGCGACGATGCGTCGATCGGGCTCGAGCTCGAGCACGCGATCGACGAGCAGGAATGGGAATCGGTGCGGTAATAATTTGAGGATTGCGCCGATATCGAGCGTCGTGCTCGCGTGCCGAGAAGGCTCCGCGCCGCGAGCGACTGGAGGAGCCGGCTGAGCACACATGGAGGCCGTCGTTTCCGCGGTTTCTCGAGCGGGGTTCGGATGCGTTTCGGTCGACCCGCCGCCGATCTCGCGCTCGAGCGCGCGAGCGAGCGCCGCGTTGAGCTTGTGTCCCGACCGGAACGCGACGACGTGGCCCGCGATGTCTTTACCCAAGAGCGATAAATCGCCGATCAAGTCGAGTAATTTATGGCGCACGCATTCGTCAGGGTATCGAAGCTCGTTGTCGATCGGTCCGTCGGCGCCGAACACCAGAAGATCGCGCGGAGTCGTCCGCAAGCCGATTCCCATTTGTTTGAGCGCCGCCGCCTCGTGTTCGAGAAGAAACGTCCGGCTGGGGGCGAGCTCGGAGCGGAACACGTGGGGATTGATCTCGGCCCAGTAACTTTGGCGACCGATCGGAGTCGCTCCGTAATCGAGATGATACGCGGCGACAAACGCGTCTCCCGCGGAGGGATAAGCCGAGAGCGTCGCGGCGCCCTCTTGAACCGCGACGGGACGATCGATGACGAGCCGATCACGGACTTTCGCTTGTTCGACGATCGTCGCAAGAGACAATGCATCGACGAACGCCTTGCTCGATCCGTCACAGCCGGGCGTTTCGGCGGCGTCGATTTCGACTGTACAATTATCAATACGCAGGCCCGATAAAGCGGCCATGACGTGTTCAACCATTTCGACGATCGCCTCGCCGCGGCGGATCGTCGTGCGTCGATCGCGGGGCTCGACGAATTCAATCCGCGCAGCGACCGCGGGGCGATCCGGAAGATCGACGCGGACGAAACGGACGCCCGACCCCGGGTCGGCGGGTCGAAACCGAACCTCGACGTCCGAGCCCGTTAAAAAACCGACGCCCTTGACCGCAACCACGCGATCGATCGTCCGCTCGCGCCTTGTCATACCTGCCATGCGGGCTCCATCGTCCTTGAGGGAACCAAGAATGTCGAAAACCGATCGGCGAGAAATCCGTTCAGAAGACGATCGCCGATCGTGAATTCTCATCGAATGTAACGCGTTCCGCCGCGGTATCAACGTTGCCCGGAACGAGTCGCGGGGGTTCGGACCGCGTTCGGAGTCTCGACTCGTCCTCCGGTCGCGGCCTGTTCACGCGCATACCTATTGTTCAGATACATCGTCACCTCGCTCGTCACGTCGTATCGGGGATCGGCGTAAATGATTTCTTGGCTGATCCAAGATTTCAACGCCATCTGGTTGCTCTTATCGCTCGGTTGTTGAATGTATTTGTAAACGACCGTCAGTTGATGGCTGTTCGCGACCAATCGCGTCATCTCGTCGATCTCTCGGTAGGAAGAGATCATAAGATTGGAGAAGCGTTGTTTGAACTCGCGTTCGGCGCTCTCTTTGGTCGAATCGAGCTTGACCTTAAGCCCCATCAATTCTTCGTTGAGCTTCGAGTATTGCGGGCTGTCTTGGGTAAACGTATCGCGTTTTTCGAGCGTCTGACGCCCGAGCGCCTCGATCCGCGCCAGCTCTCCCTCTTTGACCTTGGCCTCGTCTTCGAGCTCCTTCATCTGCTTGGTCACTTTTTCGTACTTCTTCATCACTTGATCAACATCGATCGTCCCGCAAAGTGGGGCTGGGAAGACGCGAACTTGCCCCGAGTTCGCGGTCGTCCGGCGGACGTTCTGATCTTGGGCGGCGGGAGCTTGTCCCTGGGAACGGCTGACGAAAACGCCGAGTCCCAGCCCCAGCCCGAGCGTGCTGAGTCCGAGGCCCCAGGCCAGACGCGAAGAAAACGGCATGTCGATCCACTCCCTTGGTATGGCGCGCCGAGAGGCGGCCCGATTGACGTCTTGATCGTGTTCCACGCGTCGAGAGTTGAAACCGGTGTCCTTCGGCTTTTCGCGACGCCGCGGTTCGCTCGTGGGTGAAGTCCGTCGCTCATCGAGCAAAGCGGGGCGTATTCTGCCCCCGGGGGCGCGATCGGTCAAGCCGAACCCTTCCGGATCGAAACGCGTTGAAATCCGGACGTTCGATCGCTGGGAAACCGCCGTTTTGAGCATGATTCGCGAGCAAGTGATTCGTCTCTCTCAATCTTTGATGAAACGGCTCACTCTCGTTCGTCCGCACGAGGAGATCTCGTTCGACTGGCTCGAGAAGGTCCTTGCGCACGGCGAAAAACCTCGTTGGGGGCGTCGTCGCGCATCGACCGGCTCGCTCCCACCGATCGAGGCGACGACGCCCCCAATTCCTATGTCCGATTGCGAATTGTCAAAGAGCGACACGAACGGCTCATGCGTTCGGGTCATCGACCGTAGCGGACAGTGGAATCAAGGTCGACCGATCAAGCCGATCGACCCGACGACATCCGCGGACTTGATGAGAAAAGCCTCATCTTAAAACCGGGGGTGGTCGAGGTCGTTCAACGTAAGTTGTTGCGGAACATGATGATTGAGAAAAACTGCCGATCGAAGCCAATCGGATGTTGGGCGATTTGGGGAGTTTGTAATAGCGATTCTCGATTGATCCCAAATGTGCATCATGAGAGGCGCCGAGCGAAGCCAAGGGGTGAAGGTGGGAGGGATGATTTTCGATTCCGCAGTGAATCGGCGCGCAGCGAGTCCCAAATTGATCAAGACGATTCGGGACGGGTCGAATTCGCCGCGTTCGCGTCGGTCGTTGGGCGCTTTGGGGGATTGTCATGGTTTCTGCAAGTTGGAAAATTGGTTGAGTTTGACGAGTTATTTGGAAGTTCTTTTTGGTACGCGAAGTTCAACAATTTCGAATCGAGTTTCTCTCTCTATAATATAGACGCCGAAAGAGGGAAAATGGTTCCCTAATTTTTGGGAATTTTGAGTTTTGTCGGTTTTGGATTTGCGATCTTCAAGATACGTGATGGATCAGTGGTTGGGTTGATCGGATTGATTTTGCGTGGAAGGGTCAATTATCGTATCGCGTGACATGGGGGGTCGATGAGAAAGCCGATCGGGGTAGGCGATCGAGCGAATCGACGAGCAATCCCAAGTTCAGGGATGGGGGCGCGGTTGCGTTCAATGGGCGAGAGGAGCGGGAGGATTTGGGATTTACGATCGATCTATGAGTGTGTGACCAGCGACAATGAGATTTCCCAAGCAGCGATAATGCGAAGGAAGGCGAGATGTTCAATTGAGAGGTGTAAGCGTTGTGGGACCTATGGCGACGCAGTCGTTTCCCGACATCAAATCGTGGTTGGAGTTGAAACATGATTTGCGTCGTCCGGCACGTCGAGCATCGTCTGCGAGTTCATGGAATGGATCGTTCACATGAATCTCGCCGATCTGAGCGAATCGAACAACGAGCCCTGATCCGACGCGATCATGATTCCTTGACTTAATCCCTTGAGAATTCGCGGTTTATATGAGGGTAAGGAGATCGGAAGTCGGTCAATTTCTGGGTGTCTGTGCGCCGTGACAAGGAGATCGGAAGTCGGTCAATTTCTGGGTATCTGTGCGCCGTGACAAGGAGATCGGAAGTCGGTCAATTTCTGGGTGTCTGTGCGTCGTGTATAGGAGGGCGAACCTCCGTGTGAGCCCGTTACAACGAAATCCTGATCACAAACGCCGGTTCGGTCGGCGCCTCGCCCTCCCGGAATACAAATGCCGGCTCGGTCCGCGCCTCGCCCTCCCGGAATCGACATTTCGGCGCCGGTGATCTGGCGGGAGGGCGAACCGCCGTGTGAGCCCTTTTCAACGGATTCCTTATCACAAACGCCGGCTCGGTCGGCGCCTCGCCCTCCCGGAATCGTCATTTCGGCGCCGGTGATCGGAAGGGAGGGCGAACTCTTAAGGGAGGGCGAACCTCCGTGTGAGCCCTTTTCAATCAATTCATTTTCACAAATGCCGGCTCGGTCGGCGCCTCGCCCTCCCGAAATCAACATTTCGGCGCCGGTGATCTGAAGGGAGGGCGAACCTCCGTGTGAGCCGTCTTGATTTGTTTGATTTTGATAAATGCCGGCTCGGTCGGCGCCTCGCCCGCCCGAAATCGACATTTCGGCTTCGATGATCTGGCGGGAGGGCGAACCGCCGTGTGAGCCCTTTTCAATGAATTCATTTTCACAAACGCCGGCTCGGTCGGCGCCTCGGCCGCCCGAATCGATGTCGCGCAATCCTTGCCGACGTTCCTTTTGCAACAGACGCAATTCGGCCATTGTGCCGGCCAAACAACGTAAAAGATGCGCCTCGTATTTGATGATCGTTTGAAGCGTCGACGGATCGGCTGAAATGCGCTGATCTTGAGCATTCGCCGGATCTTCGCATGTTGGGATCGATCCGGCTTCGATTGCTCCGAACTTCGCGTCGATCTCGAAACGGGTGACGCGATTGAGCCGCCACAAATAGAGCGCAGCACGCTGAGCGTACAAGGTTTCGAGCGCCCAGACGGGGCAAAGTTCGCGAACGACGGTCTCGCGATGGGCGAGCCAATCTTCGAGCGATTCACGCCCTTCGATCACGGGATTGATCGAGAAAATGCCGTGATCGAGCGCATTTTGAGTCGCGGACGTCCCGGATTTCCGGGAATGCGCTTCATTCGCGGGTGTGGTCTTGTGCGGATCGGCGATCGGGCGGACTAGGGTGTTGTTCATGGTGGAAAATCTTTCGTCGAAGATCACTTGTTCCGCGTATTGTCAATATTCGTCCGGATTCGATTGCTTTCAGGCGGAGACGACTGGATCGATTGCGTGATAATCGCTCGCCTGACGCATCTCTAGGCGGAATTCTACGATATCCGGGGTGATACGTCAAGTAGATTTAGAATAGAATTGCGTTTTCTCTGGAATCACGAGATTTGCGACCGTATGCGGAACGATTCTTGCTCCCTCCCCGCGTGCGGGGAGAGCCGGGGAG
>JAKBCQ010000123.1 GCA_021807585.1 Planctomycetota bacterium
GAACGCCGCGACGAGGCGAGTGCGTGACGACTTCCCCGCCGAATCCTCATCAGCCAAAGACGAATCCTCATCGGCAAAATCGGAAAAGTCTCGGCTTATGGATCGTTTCCGATCGAGACTTCACGCCCATTCTCCCTCGAACGACGCGACGGCGAGCAAACTCGGCTCATCCCCGCGGGCTTAAGTTTCAGTCTCTCAACCGATCGCTGATTCCTCGCCGGAGGGTTCGATTTTCTTTGAGGAACCGCCGGGGCGAAGCGACGGTAACGATGCGGTCGCGTTCAACATGTCGAACGATCGCGGACGAATGCATCGCGACGTCAACTCCACGGTCGAATGACGCATCTTGGCTTGAATCACGCTGGAAGGAACGCGAGCCAGGTCCAACAACGTCGCATATTGGCATCGAAGCGAATGGAAGTCGAAGACGAATCCCGCGGCGTCGAAAAGGCTCGAGGCCCTCGTAGGTTTCGAGGCGTCGAGCGGGTCGATCGCAAGCCGATCGCGTCATGTCTCGATTCAAACGACATCCTTGTTCATTTCAGCGTGAAATCAACATCCGACGTCCGCCGCGGCCAAGGCGATCGAAAGTTTCGAGGCGTTCATCGGTCGATCGCAAGTCAATCGCGTCACGTATAGATTCGAAAGACATTATTATTCGTTTGAACTTGGATTCTTTCGGATAAGACGATCGCGGCGTCATCCCGCGGATCGCTCCGCACCGCGATCAGGGCGAGCGATTGAAGCGTGAAACCGAATCTTAGATAACGTCGAAACATTATTACATAACGATACAGGGATGTTATTTCGCCGGAAATGATCGGGTCGCATCGGCATCATGCCGAATATTAAATTGTGCCGACTCGGTGAATGCGAATACCTTGTTCATCCACGATCCAAAGTTTTCCCTCAATCGGCTCAACATCCAAATGTATCAGTACTTGATTGAGTACGCTCCGAACGGAAGCGCGTCCCTTTGAACGAAGTCGCATCACGATGATGCCGGGGTAATCGGCCGGGGGATAATGTCTGATATCGGAAAAATCAAGATCCAGTGTTAAGAGCACTCTTCCCTCGGAGCGACAAATCGCGGCGATTTCGGAATCCTCATGTCCGCGAAGTCCTTGATCGTAAACCGACGCGACGTCGTCGCCTCTTTTACGGAAAAGTTCTCCAATCTCGGGATGAAGATTTTCGTCGATTTTGAGCATCATTTGGCGAGTCCGGTCTCAAGCGGGATGAATCGGTCGGAAGCCAAATCCGCGGCGAATTCGAGGCTTGCTTGGATATCTTCACGTGTGATTTTATATCCTTCCTCGATGGATTCATAAGTCTCGCCTTCGGCGAGGTTGTCGAGAATCACGGAAACCATGACTCGCGTCCCCTTGATGCACGGTTTTCCATCGCAAATCTTCGGATTGACGTCGATCCGATCGTGCTGGTTCATTTCATCCTCCCGTTCTAGGTTTTCAGCATCCGACGACTCTCAAGTTTAACCAAAGACGATTGACGGAAGAATGCGCATACCAATTTCAAACATCAAGCGAACGAGCGTTCCCGTCCAATTCTCCACGCATTCCAAAGCTAACCAAGAAGATCGACTCGCTTGATCGAGGTCGATTCTCAGAACGTTCAGAGCCGCCTCAAAGCGATCGCCTTGAATGTCCCGCCTAGATGGGATGAAGAAAAACAATCGACGGCCGCGGTCGAGTCGGACGTTGCGGAGCGATCGGACAATTCGTAGTGACTTGATTCTTCATCGTGGACCGTCACTGGATGGATGACTCCGCACAGGATACCTCAGTTTTCTATTTCCACATTTCCACGGAAATCCGAACCTTCCCTCGGTTAGCGATCCTCAATGAGATAGAATGACGGTACGTCTCCAAGACGGATCGAAGCGCGTCGATCGTGTCCTAATAGGTTAAGTGGAAATTCGATCGGAAAACAATCGGAAAATCGCTTGAACCTATAAAGCTCATACGGATGCAAACAGCAAAAAACAAGGCGTTTTTGTGTGTTTATGACGATTCGATTGTCTTTACGACGCGGATTTCTAATCGGCCGGTCGCAGGTTCGAATCCTGCCGGGCGTAATGGATTGGTATCGAAAGGTTTATGTCGTACAAACCGCGTCGTCGTTTCCCCAGAACGGCGCGAATCACAAACCCAAATGCGATCATGTCGATCCCTCCGCTGTGATGATCGAATAGCATCGTCGACCGTCGTGACGCCCGACCCCGTTTCTCCGGAGTTTCCTCTTTTGTCCGCTCCCGCCGACGACGACATTGATTCGCTCGATCACCCCGTCGACAACGCCCCTGTGAGGCGTATGACGCACAAGGGGCTCACGCTCGAAGGCTATTCGCGCGCCGCGGTCCAAACGTATTGGCGCCTCCCCGAGCTCAAACTTGGTTTCGACCTCGGCGCGCAACCCTGGTCGTTTATGGCCACCCCCGTGTGGTTTGTCTCGCATTCGCATCTCGATCACATCGCGGCTCTTCCGGTTTATGTCGCCCGCCGCCGGATGATGAAGATGGCGCCGCCGACGATCTACTTGCCCGCCGATTCGGTCGACGGGGTCGATCGCCTGCTCCGAGCGTTCCAACGCCTCGACCGCGGCCGAATGCCCGCGAACTTGGTCGGAGTCGTCCCCGGCGATGAAATCGAACTCTCCCGTGAACTCGTCGTCACAACCCACGCGACCGCGCACACCATCCCTTCGCTCGGCTTCATCGTTTGGGAACGTCGCAAGAAGCTCAAGCCCGAATTCAACGGGCTCACGGGCGAACAGATCCGCGACATCAGGCTCTCGGGGGTCGACGTTTCGATCGAGATCCGCGCGCCCAAGGTCGCCTACCTCGGCGACACCTCGCCCAAAGGCCTCGACGAAGCCCCCGACGCGTATCGCGCCGAGATCCTCATCATCGAAATGACGTTTGTCGCGCCGGCCGAACGTCCCGAAAAGATTCACAAATTTGGTCATATGCATTTAGATGATATAATTGCACGCGCCGATCGATTTGAGAACGATTGGATCGTCGCGTCGCATTTCAGCACGCGGCTTCATTCGGATCAGATCGTACGGATCGTCGAACGCAAACTCCCCGATTCGATTCGCGACCGCGTCAAAATCTGGCTTTGAAAGCCGAGGCGTTTGGAACCGAGATCGATCGCCCCGCACGCCCGCACACTCATTAAGCACGACGATCAAAAAACGGGCACGCGCCCGTCGAACCGCGGTCGAAACCGCGAGAAAACGCTCGAAATGGGATTTTTTTTCTTTGGACCGCGGTTTGCATTTGGTTCAATCGGGTCGAGGGTCTTCCAAGACGCGTTGATGCGCGGCTGAATGCGAACGCTTCTGATCGCGCCGCACGCGAGGCTTCTTCAAGCTCATATAAAGGGGATTCTCACATCGCGACCTTAACCACGCGGTTGAGCCCGGATGCGGGATTGTTCGGCGATTACGACATCGTCGGTTTCGACGAGATGTTCGCCGCTCCGGGTCTGATCCGTCCGCATTACTTGGCGCTTCACGAACGACTGTCATCGCTCGGCGTTCACGAACTGGAACGTAGGCATCGGCTCGCCGATCTGATGATGCGCAATCAAGGAATCACGTTTACAGTATATGGACGTGAACAAGGTATTGAGCGAATCATCCCCTTTGATCCCGCGCCGCGGTTGATCCCGGCGCACGAGTGGGACCGGATCGAGAGCGGTCTGAAGCAGCGTGTGCGCGCGCTCAATCTTTTTTTGAACGACGTGTATCACGACCGGAAGATTCTCCGCGACGGGATCGTCCCGTACGACCTGGTGCTGGGCGCATCGGCGTTTCGCCGCGAATGCGTGGGTCTGCGCGTCCCGCGCGACGTGTACATCCATGTTTCGGGCATCGATCTGGTGCGCGACGAGGACGGCACGTATCTCGTGCTTGAGGACAACGGCAGGACCCCGTCCGGGGTGAGCTATGTGCTCAAAAATCGGCAGGTGATGAAGCAGGTGTTCCCATTTTTGTTCGGTCGATACAACGTGAGGTCGATCGACGATTACGCGGCGAACCTGCTCGAGACGCTCCGCCACATCGCCCCCGAAGACGCCGACGAACCGACGATCGCGGTGCTCACTCCCGGAGTTTACAACTCGGCATATTATGAACATACATACTTAGCTCGACAGATGGGGGTCGAACTCGTCGAGGGGCGCGATCTGTTTCTTGACGACGGTCGGATTCATATGAAGACGATTCGCGGGCCGAAGCGGGTCGACGTTTTATACAGGCGAATCGACGACGATTTTCTCGACCCGCTGACGTTCCGTTCGGACAGCAGGCTCGGCGTCGCGGGATTGACGGGGGCTTATCGCGCCGGCCGGCTCGGCCTGGCGAACGCGATCGGCACGGGAGTCGCCGACGATAAAGGCGTTTATCCGTTCACTCCCGATATCATTCGCTATTACTTGAAGGAAGATCCGATTCTGGGAATCGTCGAGACCTTTCGTCCGCCGGTTCCTTCTCATATGAATCACATTTTGCGCAATCTCGACAAACTGGTCGTGAAGGCGGTCGACGGATCGGGGGGTTATGGGATGTTGATCGGTCCGGCTTCGACCGCGGCCGAACGCGACGAATTCGCCGCCAAGATCCGCGCCAATCCGCGCGGCTATATCGCTCAACCGACGCTTTCTTTGAGCCGGCATCCGACGTTCATCGACGGCAAGCTCGAGGGGAGGCACGTCGATCTCCGACCGTTCGTTTTATACGGCGAGGAGATCAAGGTGCTTCCGGGGGGTTTAACCCGCGTCGCGTTGCCGCGCGGCAGCCTCGTCGTCAACAGTTCGCAAGGGGGAGGGACGAAAGACACGTGGGTGCTTCGCGGATCGGGCAATGAAATTATAAATAATCGTACGCGCGATGATCGATCGCGCGATACGACGGTTTCGGGGTCGGCGTAGCATGTTAAGCCGGGTCGCCGAGAATTTGTACTGGATCAGCCGTTATGTCGAGCGGGTCGAGAACGTCGCGCGGTTGCTCGACGTCGGCTTTCACCTCGAGCTCGACGCGTCGGCGCCGATGAAGGAATCGAGCGAGCCGTCGCCGATCGAAGGGGTGCTGACGATCCTCGCGTGCCGAGAGGCCTTCGAACGCGATCGCGACGCGACCGAACGCGATCGTGAGAACGTGCTTCGGTTTCTCACATTTGATCGTCATAACCCGCACTCGATTTTGGCGATGTTGTGGCGCGCCCGCGAAAACGCTCGGGCCACGCAAGAAATGCTCGGCGGCGAATCGTGGAGCCAGGTCAACAAGCTTTATTTGTACTTATGCTCATCCAAGGCGCACAGGAGATTCGCGGCGAGTCCGCCGCGGTTTTTCGACGGGATCAAGCGCGCCTGCGTGCTCTTCGACGGCCTCGTCGACGGTTCGTTGCCGCGCGAGGAGGTTTTTCATTTCCTCCAGATCGGCCGTTATCTCGAACGCGTCAACCAGATCGGCAGAATTCTCACCGAGCAATTGGGGGATTGGAACGAGACTTCGGTCGAAGACCAGCCGGCTCGCGCGATCCATTGGGCGAGCCTGCTCCGCGGCTGCTCGGCCTACGAGGCGTATTGCAGGGCTCATCACGAACGCGTCGACCCCCGCGGAGTCGTCGAATTCCTCGTCCTTTCCCCCGATTTTCCCCGATCGATGCGGTTCTGCGTCACCAAATGCCGTGAATCGGCGCGCGAGATCACCGATTCCGACGACGACGAGGTCCGCTCCGAGGCCGATCGCTTGCTCGGAAGACTCGACAGCAGGCTCCGTTACATCGAAGTCGACGAAATCCTCGGCGTTGGAATCGTTCCTTTCCTCGCCGAGGTGCAGCAAGAATGCGATCTCATCGGCGACGCGATCCATTCCACCTACTTTTACGCCTAACGTTCGATCGTCCCCCGATATTTCATCCATAACCACTATTTTATTTAATGAAAGATCCCCGTGCTTTTAAAAATTGATCATATAACGAGATTAACGTATTCGTCGCCGGTATCGGAGACGGTGTTCGAGGCGCGAATGGCGCCTCCTTCGACCGAGGATCAGACGGTTTTGGGTTACTTGTTGCGAACGACCCCCGCCGCGCCTTTGACCTCGTATCGCGACGGGTTCGGCAATCGCGTCGACCTCTTCAACCTCGCGACGCCTTATCGCGATTTAACGATCCACACGACCTCGATCGTGCGGGTTCATCGTCGTCGATTCCAGGGGTGCGTCGAATCGGCGTCGTGGCCGACCCCCGATCACCTGACGCGCGACAGCGTCGACGTCGTCGATTTTCTCGACCCGAGCCCGCTCGTCGATCGATCCGAGCGGCTCGACGAGATCGTCGCGTCGCTCAAACAGCCGACCGGGACGTTTCTCGACCGCGTGAACGAACTGCTCGAAGTGGTAGCCGCCGAATTGGAATATGAACAAAAAGTGACAAACTCGCGCACTCCGCTTCGTGAGGTGTTGGATTTAAAACGCGGCGTATGCCAGGATTTCGCGCATTTGATGCTGGGCGTCTGCCGAGGCGTCGGCGTGCCCGCTCGCTACGTGAGCGGTTACATCAACCACCCCGGCGAGATCGCGACCCACGCTTGGTGCCAGCTTTGGGGCGGAAGCGCGTTCGGCTGGTTCGACGTCGACCCGACTCGCACCCAGTTCGTCGGCGACGAGCACGTCGTCGTCGCGGTGGGACGCGACTACTCGGACGTTCCCCCCAACCGAGGCCTCTGGAAAGGCCGCGCCGACGAATCAATCAACGTGACGGTACAGGTCGAACCGATCGATCGCGTTCCGCCCGACTGGAACGAGTGGTCGTCGTGGGGCGGGCGGGGAACGCATCAATCGCGTTCAATATCTCGCGCTTCCGAATCCAAAAAACGTGTTCATGTACCGTATCCTGTTCAACGGACGCGCAACCCGCACCTCAAGCAGCAACAAGGGCAACAGCAGCAGTAAATTCGCCGGGATGAACAATCGCCGATCATCTCGGCGATTCGATTCATCCGACGCGCGGCGGAATCCGAATCGGCGAGGAACGACGAATATTGGAGAAGCAAACTTAAATGCATGTTATGTTCACATGATTTGTATCGATAGATATTTACAGGTCATCC
>JAKBCQ010000124.1 GCA_021807585.1 Planctomycetota bacterium
GGCGCCCGCGCCGATAGCGCGGAGCTTGATCGCATTCTTAACATGGATTCATGTGCTTGTAAAATGAGATATTAATATGAATAGACGCGATTGGCTGAGGGGGGTCGTCGCGACGGCGGGGGGTTGCGCGGCGGCGGGATGCGGCGAGCGTTCTTCCGGACCGGCGATCGACCCCGAGCCGACGGCGCGGTTTCCCGGCAAAGTCGCGATGCGGGTGATCAACGACCGTCCCCCGTGCCTGGAAACTCCCTGGAGGTTCTACCGGGAGGATTTCACTCCCAATCACGCGTTTTACGTGCGCTGGCATTTGCAAGCGTTTCCGACGTCGATCGATCTTTCCGGGTGGCGACTGCGGATCGGCGGACATGTCGATTCGCCGCTCGAGCTTTCGATCAACGATCTGAAGCGGATGAATCGGACGACGATCGCAGCGGTGAATCAATGTTCAGGAAATTCGCGATCATTGTTTGAGCCGAGGGTTACGGGTGCGCAGTGGAAAAACGGCGCGATGGGTAACGCGCGTTGGACGGGGGTTCCGCTCGCCGATTTGCTCAGGAGAGCGGGATTGAAGGCGGGGGCTGTCGATGTCGTTTTCGACGGTCTCGACGAGGGGCCGCTGCCGGGGGTTCCCGATTTTCTCAAGTCGCTTACGGTCGATCACGCGCTTGAGCCCGAGCCGCTCGTCGCATTCGAGATGAACGGCGAGCCGCTTCCGGCGCTCAACGGTTTTCCCGCCCGGCTTGTGGTTCCCGGCTGGTACGCCACATATTGGGTGAAGGCGCTTACGAAGATTGATGTATGGAATAAACCATATGCCGGCTATTGGATGGCGAAGGCGTATAAGATTCCTGCGAACCCGCGCGCTCTCGAATCGCCAGATCGTCTTGATCCGAAGGTCGAACCGATCAATCGTTTGAATGTTCGATCGTTTTTCACTTCGCCCGATCGCGGATCGATCGTCGCCGCGGGACGGCCGATCGTTTTATCGGGAATCGCGTTTGACGGCGGGAGCGGGATCAAGCGTGTTGAGGTTTCGTTCGACGACGGTCGCACGTGGCGTGAAACGACGTTGGGAGAAGATCACGGTCGGTTCTCGTTCCGCCGCTGGAAACTCGAATGGACGCCGACGGGGGCGGGAGAGCGGAGCTTGCTCGTCCGCGCGACGAATCGAAGCGACGAGACGCAAACCGCGGTTCCGGTCTGGAATCGCGGCGGATTCATGCGTAACGTGATCGAATCGCTCGCGGTCGTCGTCGTTTAATATGCTCAAGGATTTAAGAATGAAAGAACGCATGAGAAACGCCGGCGGATTCCCGCTCGTCGCGACCGCGGCGCTCGGGATTCTGGCGGCCTGGATCTCGTATCTGGGAGTGCGCGACGATTGGGATTCATCGACTCCGATTGTTCGCGACGTCGTCGCGACCGAAATCGTGCTCCCTTATGAAGAAGTGCACATACCGGACGGGCCGAATCGCGACGTTTTTCAAACCGCTTGCGTGATCTGTCATTCACCCCGGTTGATATTTGGACAGCCGACGATATCGGCGGCGAAATGGACCGAGGTTGTCCACAAGATGGCGGCGACCTACGGTGCGCCGATCGGCGCCGAGGACGAGCGACGGATCGTCGTGTATCTGGTATCGATTCAGGCTGATCGGAGTGATCGATGATAGTACGGACCGAGACGCGTTTGATCCGCGTTCACGCGATCGCGGCGCTCCTGGCGGTCGGGTACACGACGTTTCTTGGGCTCTTGATTGCGATCAAGTTTCACGCTCCCGATTGGCTTGGCGGCGAGGCGTGGCTCACGTGGGGACGGTTGCGGTATGCGCACACGCAGGGGGTCTTTTTCGGCTGGTTGGGTAACGCTTTTTTGATGTTTTTATATTACGCCGTTCCGCGTCTCGCCGAACGGAACGTGACGAGCCGATCGCTCGGGTACGCGATCTTTTTCATCTGGAATTTCCTGATTGTTTCGCCCGGCTGGGCGCTTGTTCAAATGGGGTTTGGTCGACCGCTCGAATGGGCCGAATTTCCGATACCCGTCGACGCCGCGGCGATCGTCGCTTTTGTTCTCGCGTGCGTTCAATTCGTCGTCCCGCTCCTTCGATCAAAAATCTCTCATTTATATGTTTCGGGTTGGTATATCATGGGAGGATTGATTTTCACGAGTCTCGCCTATCCCGTCGGCAATTTCGTCCCCGAGGTCGTTCCCGGGGCGCGAGGAGCGGCGTACAGCGGGCTTTGGATTCACGATGCGATCGGCTTGTACGTCACCCCCCTTGCGCTGGCGATCGCCTACGTGGTGATTCCGATCTCGACGCGGAAGCCGATCTTCAGTCATTTTCTGTCGATGATCGGGTTTTGGCTGCTGTTTTTGGTTTACCCGCTGAACGGAACGCATCATTATGTGTTTTCTTCAATACCGATGGAGGCGCAGAAAGGCGCGATCGTGGCTTCGGTGTATTTGGGGATGGACGTGATCCTGGTCGTCGCGAATCAGTTGCTCTCGCTCAGGGGATCGGCGGCGAAGGTCGCCGCGGACGCCCCGCTCCGGTTCGTGTGGGTCGGCGTCGTTTGTTATTTGATCGTGAGTTTGCAAGGCTCGCTTCAGGCGATCATGCCCGTGAACCGATTTGTTCACTTTAGCGATTGGGTGATCGGACACGCGCATTTAGCGTTGATTGGTTTTGCTTCGTTTATCGCGATCGGCGGGATGCTTTTTGTTTGGCGGAGGTCGCCGGGCTCGCGTTACAATCCCCGCGCCGCGGATTGGGCGTTTTGGCTGCTGGCGATCGGGATCGCGACGATGTTTCTCGATCTCACGATCGCCGGGCTCGTTCAGGGGCAATTGTGGTCTTCGCACGCTCCCTGGATCGATTCGGTGCGCGCCTCGCGCCCATATTGGCTGATCCGGTCGTTATCGGGAGGAGCGATCATCTTGGCGTTCGTCGCGGTCGCTTTCAGCATGACGACCGGCGCGAAAGTGGAAGCCGAGGATCCCGCCGAGAGCGAACCGGCGTCCGACCCGGCCTCCGCGGCGATCGGCGGCGAAGCCGAGGCCGAGAGCGAAACCGAATCGGACGTCCCTCGTGGATTCAAGATACTTACGCACTCTTATGTTGTTGTTAGTATCGCCGGACTGATATTTTTTGCGCTTTCATTCGTGGTATTGGCGGTCGTTCCGAATCGCGAACTCGCACTCGAGATCGCGCGGTCGCGACCGATCGAGCCGCGCGGTTTATCGGCGGCGGAGGCGCGCGGTCGCGCCGTTTACATTCGAGAAGGCTGTGTCAATTGTCATTCTCAGTTTGTTCGGTTCGTCGAGGACGACGTCCGCCGATTCGGCGTTGCGAGCAGGGCTTGGGAGTTCGAGGGGGATCGACCTCAACTGTGGGGAACGCGGCGGGTCGGCCCCGATCTGGCTCGTGAACACGGCAAAAGATCGCTTGATTGGCATTTGGTTCACTTGTGGAATCCGCGTTATGTGGTATCCGATTCGCCGATGCCCGGATATCGCAATCTTTTCGACGGATCGCCGAGATCGCCCAGGCGCGACGCGTACGATCTAGCGGCTTATCTTGAATCGCTGGGTCGCGAGGCTCATCTCGCGGGTTTGACGGGACCTCAGCCGCTTCCCGGAGTCGACCCGAACGACGAGAAGCGGAAGGGGATGTTTTGTGATTGCGCGATTCCGCGGTCGATCGGACCCGCTCCGCATTTCTCGACGCGCGGTCTGGAATCGAGCGAAATCGAGCGGTTTGCGCGGTCGGGTTCGGAATCGTTTGCGCGCAACTGTGCGGGATGCCACGGCGATGCGGGTCGGGGGGACGGTCTCGCCGCGATCGCACTCTTACCTCGTCCGCGTGATTTAACGTCGGCGCGTTTTTCGGATCGGGCGATCGGCGAAGTTTTATGGAAGGGAGCGAAGGGTTCGTCGATGCCCGCGTGGAACGAACTGGCGAGCGAAGAGCTCCGCGGGCTGACGGCTTTTGTCAAATCATTATACCGTAATTCGACTGATGGAGTTTCGGAGGGATTGCGAGCCGAGGAGGTTGCTTCGGCGCGAGCGTTGTTCGTCGCGAACTGCGCGGTGTGTCACGGGCGGGAGGGGGCGGGCGACGGCGTATCGGCGGCGAATTTAGGTCCAAGGCCGGCGGATTTTCGACGGATTCAACCGACGACGGCTTACGCGGAGGGGGCGATCGACCGCGGCGTGGCGGGAACGTCGATGCCCGCGTGGAAGGATAAGCTCAAAGCGGGAGATCGGTCGTTGCTCGTTCGTTATGTTCGTACGCTTTTTGATCCGAACGAAAAGGATTGATTTTGATGGCGATCAACTGGATTATGACGGCGATCACGGCGATGATTCTGGGTTTCACGGTTGCGTGGTCGCTCGGCGCCGAGACGCGGCGACGGATCGAGGCGCCGAAATATCGACCTCTCAAATGGAAATAAGGTCGATGACTGATCTTGATTGTTGCGCGGCGACTTTTGGGAGGCGGATCGAACGATTGACCCGGTGACGATTGATCGGCGCGGGGCGGGCGATAGGACACGTGTTGAAGCGAGACGCGATTGAGGGAGACACACTTGAGCGAAGAGCGATCGATCATACGGATCGTGGGGATCGGCGACGACGGGCTCGCGGGTCTAACCGAATCGGCGCGGGGTATTTTGGCCGACGCGGATGTATTACTGGCGTCGGCGGGGACGCTCGCGTTGCTCGGCTCGCTTCCGGGGAAGAAGGTGGCGCTCGCGGCCGAGATGCGCGACGCGGTGAAGCAGGTGTTGGAGATCGAGCGATCGCGTCGACCGGTGCTGGTGACGGGGGGCGATCCGCTGTTTTACGGCGTGGCGCGGTATCTCTGCGACCGGCTTGGGAAGGATCGGTTCGAGGTCGTACCGCATGTGAGCAGCATGCAGCTCGCGTTCGCGCGGATCAAGGAGAGCTGGGAGGACGCGTATTTGACGAGCCTCGCGGGCCGGCCGCTCGAGACCGTCGTCGATCGGATCCGAACGGCAGAAAAAGTTGGCATGTTTTCAAGTGATGAATATTCGCCGGCGATGGTGGCGCGCGCGTTGCTGGATCGCGGGATCGATTATTTTCGCGGCTATGTGTGCGAGAATCTCGGATCACCCGACGAGCGAGTGACGCAGGGGGAGCTGGGGGAGCTTGCGGGGCTCGATTTCGCACCGCTGAATGTGATGATATTGGTGCGGAAGCCGAATCGCCCCGATCGCGCCGGGCGCGGCGGTCGGTATCGATTGTTCGGCAATCCCGACGATGTTTTCGCGCAGAGCCGTCCCAAGCGGGGGTTGATCACCCAGGCCGAGGTTCGCGCAATCGCGCTTTCGCAATTGGATATCAGGCCGACGAGTGTGGTATGGGACGTCGGCGCGGGGTCGGGGTCGGTGGCGATCGAGGCGGCGCAGTTGGCGAATCAGGGGATGGTGTACGCGATCGAGCCCGAGCCGGGAGACATCGCATTGATTCAGGCGAACGCCGAGGCGTTCGGCGTGCCGAACGTTCGGCCGATCGCGGGGAAGGCGCCCGAGGCGTTGGCGGGGTTGCCCGATCCCGATGCGATCTTTATCGGCGGCACGGGTCGACGCGTCGACGCGGTCTTGAGAGCCGCGTTTGATCGCTTGAATCCCGCGGGGAAGCTCGCGGTGAACGTGGCGACGATCGACGGTTTGGCGGCTTCGATTGCGACGTTGAAAGAGCTTGCGGGGCGGGTCGAGGTGTGGAACGTGGCGATCGCACGGGGGATCGAGCAGCTTGATCGCGTCCGATTCGAGGCGGTGAACCCGACTTTTCTGCTCGCGGTGATCAAAAATCCCCCGCCGACCGATTGACATTATTGGATGTGTTTTGGGCGGTGTATTCATTTGTCGCGGTTTCGTCGCGGAATTCGGTAAGGACATCGCATGCCGCGTGATCGGCGACTTTTGGAGGCGGCCGAGTTCGGTGGAATCACGGGTTTTTCGATCTTGTGCGAGTGATCGATTTGCCGATTGAAACCGCTGTAGGTAAACTCAATAATTGCTCGCGAGATGATTGGCGGTCGAGGGAAGAATGGCGATGTGGATCGTGGGACATAAGGATATCGAGCTCGACCTGATCGCGGTCGGCGCTCATCCCGACGACGTCGAGATCGCCTGCGGTGGGACGCTGGCTCGCTTGGCGGGGATCGGCTACCGCGTGGGGATCGTCGATTTAACCGACGGCGAACCGACGCCGGCTTCACCCGGCCCCGACGTTCGGCTTGAGGAATCGCGGCTGGCGGCGGTCGATCTGGGAGCGTTGGTGCGGATCAATCTCAACCTTCCGAATCGACGGTTGTTTGATGGATTTGAGGCGAGGTTGGCGTTGGCGACGGTGTTCCGTCTTCATCGTCCCAAGGTCGTGCTCGGTTTCGCGGGCAAGACGGTGCTTGCATCGCCCGATCATTATCAGGCGATGCTGATCACCGACGCCGCGGTGTTTTATAGTCGGCTTAGCAAATGGGACGAGTATTTCGACGGTATGCCGGTGCATTCGATCAGTAATCAGCTTGGTTTTCCGATTTCGTTTCATGGGATGCGGGATCCGGAATCGGCGGGGTCGATCGTGGCGGATATCGGCACGACATTGGCGGTGAAATTGGCCGCGATTGGTCGCTATCAGACGCAGTTTCCGCCTTCGAAGGCGGGGGTGTTCCGCGCGGTGGAATCGATGAATCGGTATCACGGTCATACCGCGGGATTCGAGGCGGGTGAGGTGTTTCTCACGTATCGCGCGGTCGGAGTCGACGATTTAATCCGGTGGGCGAGTCCCAAAGACGCCAAACCCGCCGCGGCGCGCGGCGTTTAACCCGCTAAGTGGTCCGTCGATCGGCGGACGAGGTGTATCGTGCCTTCGAGTTTATGGGGATTTTGGAAAAAGCTGTGGGGTAGGCCCGTCGCCGGGTCGTCGTCATCGGCTGCGCCCGCGGCGGCCGCACCCGCCGAAGCTCCGCCGCCGGGAGCGAAGAATTGGAAACTAAAATTTGGGTATATGTCAATTGTTGGGGACGTCCGCGAACATAATGAAGATAATTATCATATACCGATTGCTAGATCAACTCGCGGGATAAACGGCGGCGGGGGGAACGGT
>JAKBCQ010000125.1 GCA_021807585.1 Planctomycetota bacterium
ATACCCGGGAGGCGCGCCGATCAGCCGCGCGACGTTGTGTCGCTCTCCATATTCACTCATATCAATACGAACAATTGCCGATTCGTTATCGAAGAGGAATTCGGCGAGCGCCTTGGCGAGTTCGGTTTTGCCGACTCCGGTCGGCCCCAGGAAGAGAAACGATCCGATCGGCCGATTCGGGTCTTGAAGCCCGGCTCTGCTGCGCCGTACGGCGTCGGCGACCGACCTCACCGCGGCCTTCTGATTGACGACTCGCTGATGTATATGATCTTCAAGTTTAAGCAATTTTTCACGTTCTGTCGTGAGCATTTTGGCGATCGGGACGCCCGTCCACTGGCTGACGACCTCGGCGATCTCCTCGGAATCGACCTCTTGCTTAAGCAGCCTGTGTTTCGATTCGGCGGCGGGCTCGGCGGCCTCGAGCTGCGCGATCTGCCGTTCGATCTGCTTGCGTTCGCCGTCAAGCCGTGCGAGAGCCTGAAACCTCGCCTCGTCGGGACGTTCGCCGCGCTGTTGCATCTGGCGGATCTCGGTCCACGCCTGATCGTACTGAACCTGGATCGAGGCTTGTCGTTCACGAACCTTCTGAACGTCGCCCAGCCCCGACTTTTCGAGCTCCCATTCCGACCTGAGATCTTGCAGCTCTTTTTCGAGTTCGGCGATCTCTTCCTCGACCTCGGCGAGCCGTTCTCGAGCGTGTTCCTCACGTTCCTCGGCGAGCATTCGCTTGGCGAGCTGAAGCTGCAACAGCTTGCGCTGAACGACGTCGATCTCGGTCGGCACCGATTGCAGCTCCATCGCCAATCGGCTCGCAGCCTCGTCGACGAGATCGATCGCCTTATCGGGAAGAAAGCGATCGGTGATGTAACGAGCGGCGAGCTTCGCCGCGGAGACGAGCGCCGAATCACGGATCTTCACCTTATGATGAATCTCATATCGTTCTTTGAGACCGCGAAGAATCGCGATGGTGTCGTCGACCGTCGGTTCGCCGACGAAAACGGGCTGAAAGCGTCGTTCGAGCGCCGGGTCTTTTTCGATGTTCTCGCGATATTCGTCGAGCGTCGTGGCGCCGATGCAGCGAAGCTCGCCGCGAGCGAGCGCCGGTTTGAGCAGGTTCGCGGCGTCCATCGCGCCGTCGGCCTTCCCCGCGCCGACCACTAAATGAAGTTCATCAATAAATAGAATGACGCGTCCCGACGATTCGGTCACCTCTTTGAGGACGGCTTTGAGCCGCTCCTCAAAATCGCCGCGGTATTTGGCGCCCGCGACAAGCGCCCCCATATCGAGCGCGATCACGCTGCGATCGCGGAGCGATTCGGGAACGTCTCCCGAGACGATCCGTTGCGCCAGCCCCTCGACGATCGCGGTTTTGCCGACTCCAGGCTCGCCGATCAAGACGGGGTTGTTTTTGGTGCGTCGACTCAGCACCTGCACAATGCGACGAATCTCGGAGTCGCGACCGATCACGGGATCCATCTTGCCCGAACGAGCCGCCGCCACCAGATCGCGTCCGTAACGCTCGAGCGCCTGATACTTCTCCTCGGGATTGGGATCGTTCGCCTGCTGATTGCCTCGAATCTTCCGCAACGCCTGCAAGAGATCCTTCTCGCTTACCCCCACCGCTTGAAGAAGCGATTGCGCCTTGCCGGGCGTCTTAATCAATCCCAGCAACAGATGCTCAACCGAAACATATTGATCTTTAAGTCGATCGGCCTCGGTCTGCGCGGCTTCGAGGACTCGCGACAGATCGGGGCCGAGGTTGATCTCTCCGCCGGTCACCTTGGGGAACGATTCGAGCCCCGCGGTCGCCGCCTTGAGAATCTGATCGGGATTCGCGCCGATCTGCTGAAAGATCGCGCGAGGTATATTTTGATCGGAATCGAGAAGCGCGGCGAGCAGATGCATCGGCTCGAGTCGTTGGTGGCTTTTTTCTTGCGCGATCGCCTGGGCGTGCTGGAGCGCCTCTTGGCTTTTGATCGTCAATCGGTCGGGTCGGAACGCCATTTTTGGGACGCCTCAAGCCTCCCCGAAGTCGCGCGGCGACCGACCCTCGGGGGAGGATTAAAAGAACGGGGTTTCGGGCCATTGTTCAAAATCACGCGCGGCTTTAAACTTCGCGAACCAAAAATTCACGTCGCCGGCCATCGATTCGCCGCGCTGCACGTACGCTTCCCACCAGACGTCTCCCGGACGGATCAAGTTGCCAAAATCGCCTCGGTTCTTGGGTTTTTGAATCACCAGCGCCGAGAGATCGGGCAATTGATGTTCTAGACACGCCGATTGGAGCGGTTTGAGGAGCCGCGAAGCGATCGTTCGCGGCGTTTCTTTGATACCCATTTCTAAACAGCGTCGGCAGAAGTCCTCGTAGGAAATCCACACGACCGGTCGGCGGTCGCGAATCGTTCGCGCCAAATCTTTCGCCATTTCAACCAATACGGGATACACCTGTCTCGCGTTTTCAAGCGACATCAATTCGGCTCCTGCCGGTTGGCGGACGGATCTTGTCCGCAAAGGAGAGGAATATTGGGGACCGACCGCGGTCCAATGATACGATTATGCCAGGAATGGAGAAATTTCACCAGCATGAACCGACGGTCGGTGCTTCACAATCCTCTCGGAACGGGGAATCGCTCGAAAGTTCGCGGAATTATTTCTTCTCCTCGTACTCGACATCAATGACGTCGTCGGGTTTTCCCGCGCCGTCGTTACCGCTCGCCGACGCCGAATGTCCGGCTTCGCCCGGCGGAGGCGCCGCGTTTGAAGTCGAAGCGTACAGGTGTTCGGCCATCGCCTGACTCGCCTGCTGAAGCTCTTCCAAAGCGCGATTGATCGCCGAAGCGTCGTCCCCCTTGGTCGCCTCGTTCACCTTGGCGATCGCGGCCTTAAGCGCCGATTTGTCTCCGTCCGAAAGCTTGTCTTTGCTGTCTTCCATCAGCTTTTCAAGCTGATACACGCGCTGTTCGGCGGTGATTCGCGCCTCGGCGAGATCGCGTTTTTTCTTGTCGTCGGCGGCGTGAACCTCGGCGTCGCGAGTCATCCGCTCGATTTCCTCTTTCGACAGCCCTCCCGGCGATTCGATTTTGATCGATTGTTCTTTTCCCGTTCCTTTGTCTTTCGCGGCGACGCTCAAGATCCCGTTGGCGTCGATGCTGAACGTCACCTCGATTTGCGGAATCCCCGATCGAGCCGGCGGAATCCCCTCCAAATTGAACTGACCGAGCGGGCGATTGTCCGCGGCCATCGGTCGTTCGCCCTGAAACACTCGAATCGTCACCATCGATTGATTGTCTTCGGCGGTGGTGAACGTCTCTTTCTTGTCGGTCGGAATCCGCGAGTTGCGCTCGACCAACTTGGTGAAGATCCCTCCCTTCGTTTCCAATCCCAACGAAAGCGGAGTGACGTCGAGCAGAAGCAAGTCTTTGACGTCCCCGGTCAAGACCGCGCCCTGGATCGCCGCGCCGATCGCGACGACTTCATCGGGGTTGACTCCCTTGTGCGGCTCTTTGCCGAAGATGTCCTTGACGATCTGTTGAACCCGCGGCATTCGTGTCGACCCCCCGACGAGCACAACCTCGTCGATTTGAGCCGGCTTGAGCTTGGAGTCTTCAAGAGCCCGCAAAACCGGTCCGCGACACCGCTCGAACAACGAATCGGTAAGCCGCTCGAACTGACTGCGGCTGATCGACATCGTCAAATGCTTGGGACCCGACTGATCGGCGGTGATGAACGGCAGGTTGATGTCGGCCGTCGCCTGGAAAGAAAGGTCTTTCTTCGCCTTCTCGGCGGATTCTTTGAGCCGCTGGAGCGCCATCTGATCCTTGCGGAGATCGATCCCCTCGGTCTTCTTGAACTCATCGGCGATGTGATGAATGAGCGCCTCGTCCCAGTCGTCTCCGCCGAGATGCGTGTCGCCGTTGGTGGAAAGAACCTCGAACACGCCGTCGCCGACATCGAGAATCGAGATGTCGAACGTTCCACCGCCAAGGTCGAACACCGCGATCTTCTCGTTCTTCTTCTTATCGAGCCCATACGCAAGCGCCGCGGCGGTCGGCTCGTTGATGATCCGCGCCACTTCAAGCCCCGCGACTTGTCCCGCGTCTTTGGTGGCCTGGCGTTGGCTATCGTTGAAGTACGCGGGGACGGTAATCACCGCCTTCCGTACCTTGTGCCCCAGATAGCTCTCGGCGGCCTCGCGGAGCTTGCGCAAGACGAGCGCCGAGATCTCCGGGGGGGTGTATTCCTTGCCGCCGACACGTACCTTGACGAACTCGGTCGAGCCCCCCGTCACCTCGTAGGGGATCATCTTTTCCTCAGACTGCACCTCGTTGTGCCGTCGTCCCATAAACCGCTTGATCGAATAAATCGTCCCCTTGGGATTCGTCACGGCTTGTCGCTTCGCGGGGTCGCCGACGAGCGTCTCCCCCTTGCTCGAGAACGCGACGACCGACGGGGTCAGACGGCTTCCTTCTTGATTGGCGATGACCGTGACGTCACCCCCCTCCATGACCGCGACGACGCTGTTCGTCGTCCCCAAGTCGATCCCGATGATCTTTTCACCTTCCGCCACGACCGGTCTCCTTTCAGTTCGAACTCGGCGCGACGCCGAGCCCTACGCGCCGTCTTATCGAGATATCTTAATGCCGAGCGTGCGAACGCGAAGGCTCGGCCGATCGGTCTCCGAGTCGAATACCAATACGTCTTAAGATAATAGCAACGTTCGTGCCAAGAATCAAAACGGCGCTGTTATTTCGATGCAATCCAAGAAAAGTTCAGGGGTTGCGGCAAATCGCGCGGGTCGCCGAACGTTCCCGAATCCGCATTTCTGCCAAATTGACACCGAAATGATTCGAGACGCCGGACGAGTTTCTGCCAAAAAGGCAG
This sequence comes from Planctomycetota bacterium, assembly GCA_021807585.1. Taxonomy (GTDB): domain Bacteria; phylum Planctomycetota; class Planctomycetia; order Isosphaerales; family Isosphaeraceae; genus JAKBCQ01. Next base: position 4,882 of record JAKBCQ010000125.1, read on the forward strand.
CCGCTCGATGATGACCGATCGCGAATCGCGTCGGCTCGAACCGGCTCGGCGCAGCGGGTCGCGTGCCACGTTAAGGATCCGCATCGCAACGCTTCCGCAGCGAAGCGTAACGATCGCACGATCATTAAGATTATTCATGTAATATTATGATTTAGTGATAAAATCCGGAGCGAGGGATTCGATTGATCACGGCGCGATCGCGATTCGACCGATCTTGGCCTTGCCGCGCACGGCTTCGACCCCATATAAACGCGTTCCGTGAGCCCGCGAACCGACCCGCGCGGCGAAATCGTCTCGATCGGAACAACGCGCCAAGGATTTCATCATGCCGGCAAATACGAACAGTTCGGGAATCGTCGTCGACCTGAAGGGACACACGGCGATCGTGACGGGGGCTTCGCGGGGGATCGGTCGCGCCGTGGCGCTGCGGCTGGCGGCTTGCGGAGCGACGGTCGCGGGGGTTTCGCGTTCGCTCGCGGGACTCGAAGGAACGCTCCAGGCGATCAGAGACGCCGGGGGTGAAGCCGTCGGCTTCGAGGGAGACGTCGCCAAGTCCGAAGACGTGCGCAAAATCGTCGACGCCGTCGAGGAGAAGTATCAAAAAATCCAAATTCTCGTCAACAACGCGGGAATCACCCGCGACGGCCTGATGCTGAGGATGGACGACGACGCCTGGCGCGACGTCATCGAAACCAACCTCTCGGGGGCGTTTTATTTTTGTCGAGCCGCAGGCGCGGTGATGATGCGCGGACGCTACGGTCGGATTATCAATATCTCAAGCGTTTCTGGTTTGATGGGAAATCCCGGTCAGGCGAATTATTCGGCGAGCAAGGCGGGGTTGATCGGCTTTACCAAGACGATCGCACGCGAACTCGCCTCCCGCGGGATCACGGTCAACGCGGTCGCTCCCGGCTTCATCACCACCGACATGACCGACGTGCTGCCTGAAAAGATCAAAACCGAGGTGAAGGAGCGGATCCCGGTGCGACGCCTGGGAACGCCCGAGGATATCGCCGAGGCGGTCTGTTTTTTCGCGAGCCCTGGAGCGAGTTACGTGACGGGACAAATCATCGCGGTCGACGGCGGCATGACGGCGTGATCGAATGAACACGCCAGGGTCGTCGTCCCGGAGATCGATCCCGGCGGCGATCGGTATGAATCGGATCGAAATCGGCGGATTTTCGCGACACGATCGAGCGAGACGATCGCTTGTTCGCGTCCGGTAATAAGGATTAAGACGAAGCGTGGAAAGGCGATTCGAGCATGTCGGAACGTCGCTTGTGGACAACCGAGCTTGGGATTGCTAACGTGATGGCTCATCCCGCTCTCGGGTCCGAGCGAGACCGGCGGCTGATGCGTGCTCGCTTTCTGGACGATAGAATGAAGAATCGTCGAAATCGTGCTCGAACAAACTGAGGGGAACGAGTCGCTCGGCGGCGATGAGAGCCGATCGAGAATGGAATCGATCCGGCGCCTGCGGCGTCCCGACCGATCTCGTCGCCGATCGGACCCCAAAAACCAACCCGACGCCGGTCGAACCGATTCGGCCTAGTAGGAGGATTGCCCGTGTCCGTGGAAGAACGCGTGATTGAAATTGTCAGCGAGCAAATGGGCGTCGCCAAGGATCAAATCAAACGCGAAACGTCGTTTGTCAACGACCTCGGCGCCGATTCGCTCGATAATGTCGAACTCGTCATGGAGTTCGAGGAAGAGTTTGGGATCACAATCCCCGACGAGGACGCCGAGAAGATTCAAACCGTCGGTCAAGCGGTTGATTATATTGAGGAACATACGAAATAATGTCGCGGCGTGTCGTGATCACGGGTTTGGGCGTCGTGACGGGGTTGGGACACACGCTCGACGGCTTTTGGTCGGCGCTCTGCGCCGGACGAAGCGGAGTGCGCGAACTCACACTTTTTGATACGACGTTGTTCCGCGTGCACTTCGGCGGGCAAGTGATCGATTTCGACCCCGAGGCGCTGTTCGGTTCCAAAGAGGCGCGTCGGCTCGATCGGTTCGCTCAATTCGCCATGGGAGCGAGCGAATCCGCAGTCGCCGATTCGGGGATCGCGTTCGATTCGATTCCCCCCGAACGGTGCGGCGTTTACATCGGTTCGGGGATCGGCGGTCTCAACGAATTTGAAACCCAGCATTCGACGATGCGTGACAAAGGGCCTGGTAAAATCAGCCCGTTCACGATTCCCAAGCTGATGGTAAACGCCGCGAGCGGTCAGGTTTCGA
>JAKBCQ010000126.1 GCA_021807585.1 Planctomycetota bacterium
AACAAGACTTTGTTCCCACTTCTTCACCACCTCCACCATATCCTCGGCCTCGTCAAGCTTACGCTCCGCCTGACGAACGAGCAGCTTGTATTCGGCGTCGGCGGGAGGATCGTGAATCGACCGCGAAACGCGCTTGCGGTGCAGCTCGGTTTTGGTGAGTTCCACCTCCTCTTGCCCCTTCGCCACCTCCCCTTTCCAGTAGCGCAGTTGATCGCGAAACCAGTTCCGCGTCATCTCGATCTCGGAACTCGTCGCGCGGAGCGATTGACCCGCCTCATCAATAAACACCGTGAGCGCCGAGCGAATCGTCTTGATCGCCTCGAGCGAGTTCACCTTGGCCGATTCCGCCATGAGTAAGTCCCCCCTCAAGTTCCCCGAATCGAATCCGAAACGACGACCCCCGATCAAAATATTAACGCTGCTGCATATACTCTTCAATCAACTGCGCTTTGCTCAGCAAAAACGGGATATGATCGCCGACCGAATCCATAAATCGATGAATGACGATCAGAGTTTGTTCAAACTCGGCCGAGAATTTTTCGTGTTCGGCGTCGCGCCACGATTGCGAAAGGCCCGTCATCTGTCCGTGAAGAACCGACAGACGATCTTCGAGTTCGTGGTTGAATTGCTTGAGATTGTGCGCGAACCGACGCAGCTCGGCGGGATCGACGACGGCTTGAGCCATGACGCACTCCTTCTATCATTATGTTCAAGTATGATTCGACGAGAGAATTCGATTCTCACGACTCGAGTTTCGCCCGATCGCCGAGAACCCGATGAACCCGGCGAGACTTTCGGCGTCGGTTGATCTTTCCTCGACCCCGCGAGGTTCATCGGTCGATTCGGTCCGATTCGCTCACGCGGGCTCTTGGATCGCCTCGCCGAGGGGATCTTCCACCCCACGGTGTACCGGCTTCGCGACGCGTTTCCCTAATCCTAATAATAGAATGATCGTCGCCGAAATCATCATCGAGGCGCCGAGAATGACGATTCCGGGTTCGAACATCCCCGTCCGATGCTTGATCCAGCCCAACACCCAGGGGCCGACCTGCCCTCCCAAATTCCCCACCGAGTTGATGAACCCGATGCTCCCCGCCGCCGCCGACTCGGTCAAAAATAAACTCGGAAGCGTCCAGAACGCCGGGAGATACGCCTTCAATCCCATCATCACGAACGTGAACATCGCCACCGTGAGCCAGAGATTCCCGCGACTAAACATCGTCAGCAAAAGCGCCGTCGCTCCCAAATAAATCGGCAACGCCGCGTGCAACCGCCGCTCACCCACCCGGTCCGAATTCCATCCCACCAAAATCTGACCCAGCAACGAACCCATCGGCGGAATGACGATCATCGATGTCAGCGCGCCCAGCTTAAGATGATACCAATCGTCGAATATGCTCGGCATGAAAAACTCGATGCCGTAATTCCCCGTCACGATGAAAAAATACGCCGCGGCTAAAAGCAACACTTTGGGATGTTGAAGCGCTTCGATCACGCTCATACGTTTACCGGAAAGTTTCTCGTGCTTCTCCCGCGCCAACTCGGCCTCAAGCGCCTCGCGCTCGTCGCGATCGAGCCACCGCGCCTGCCCCGGTCGATCGGTCAACATCCATAAAACCACAAAACCCAACAGAACCGCGGGAACGCCCCAAAAAATATAAACAATTTGCCAACCTTTCATCCCCCAAAGTTCGGGATGATACCGCGTGATCGCGGTCGCTCCCGATCCCGAGATCGTCTCGGTCATGCCGAACGGAAGCATCAGGTTGGTGATTTTCGGACTCACGATCTGCGCGATCGGAGTCGCCACGAAAAACCACGCAAGCGTCCGGGCGCGATCGCGGCTCGGAAACCAATGCGTCAAATAAACAATCACCCCGGGAAAAAATCCCGCCTCCGCCAATCCCAAAACAAATCGAAGCACGTAAAAATGAATCGGCGTTTTTACATAGGACGTCGCCGCGGCGACGATCCCCCACGCGATCATCGTCCACGCGAGCCACTTCCGCGCACTCCATTTCTCAATCAAAAGCGTCCCGGGTATCGCCAAAACAAGATAACCGATGAAAAAAATCCCCGCGCCGGCGCCGATCACCGCGTCGTTGAACGCGGGAAGATCCTTCGACATCGTAAGCTTCGTCAGACCGACGTTCGTTCGGTCGACGTACGCGATCATGTAACCCAAAAACAAAATCGGCAACAGCCGGAGATACATCTTGCGGCGGGCGCGATCGAGGGGCGATGCGGTGTCGGGCATGAACGAGCTCTCGCTGCGCGAAATCAAAACCCGGAAAGTAACAAACAAGACGCAAACGTGCGGCGAATCCTCTCGCTCCGACGATCTCTCAACCTCCACGACGCGCCGACCAAAAAAAACCTACCACGAGCCGAACCGCGCCGCAAACGTCTGGAATTCGATCCGCCACGATCGCTCCTTCTTCTCAAACCCCAAACACACCCCCGGCCGGCTCGTCTATGACATAAAATCATAAAATATTATGATATGATATTATACCGATGCTCGCTCGCTCAGGATCGATCCGCGTGCCGCCGACGGTGATCGCCGTATCGACCCCGCGCCTCGATTCGACTCGCCGTTTTTCGACCGCGCCTTGACCCCGACGGAAGTCGACCGACAATGACAGCGACGTCCCGTCATGATTGCTCGCGCCCAGGTCGATTGTTGCCTCCGACCGAGTCCGCCGGCCATAATGCCGGGAAGGGATCCATTGGGTTCGCCTCCCAAAAGCGATGAGGCGCAGGCTTTCCAAAGAGGGTGTACGATTTTATGAACGCCAACTCGAATCGCCTCCATTCCGCGATGCAAACCTTGCGCATTCATTGGGAAAGCTGCCGCGACGATTGGGACGACGCCGTCAGTCGCGACTTCGAAGAACGCCACATTCTCCCCGTCGAGACCCAGGTTAACGCCGTCCTGGGGGCGATGGAGCGATTGGCGCAAACGTTCTCCAAGGCGCGGCGCGAGGTCGCTCGACGTCCCGACGATTATTAACTCGTTGATCGATTCGAACTCCGTCGGCGATTCATCGATTTCCTCTCCCTGAGTACAGTACACTTAAAAGAATCTTGAGATTTCCCCCATGAGCCAAAATGTAAGAGAGTCGACGGGATCGGGATCGAGCAAGGCGAACGGCCCCGCGGCTTCGTCGATGAGAACCGGACCCGCTTCAAGCGCCGCCGCCTCGACGCAGGCGGAGCGCGACGCCGCGGGTGAAGCGTCGGGCGTTACCGGAAGCATCGATCTCGTCGTCGACGGTCTCATCCAACGCCAATCCCCCGCCGCGGGCGTCCCCTCGCTCATCGCACGCGAACGCGCCCTCGTCGCCGATCTAACCGCACAGTCCGCCGAACGCGGTCGACTCGAAACCGAAATCGAAAAAGTTTATCAGAACCGTAAACTCGCCAACGAAACCGAATATCTACAATCGACCGAAAAACTCAAAAACCGCCACGAAGCCAAGCTCGCGTCAATCGACTCCGCATTTGAAACCGCCAAAAAACAGACCGCCGATTGGCATCGGACCGAGAAAATCCGCGTTCAATCCGAATACGAAGAGGTCAAAAAGGCGATCGAACTCGCCGCCAAACAGGGACGCGACGACGCGCGAAAAAAAGCCGAAAGCGCCAAATGGGAAGCCGGCGCGATTCACCAGGCCGCCGCCGAGGAATCCGATAAAAAACTCCACGATCGCATCCTCTTCCTCGACGACACCGACAACAGCCTCGATATCCTCGAACACGACGCGCTCGCCCTCTTCCGCTACTTCCACCAGGAAAAACGGCTCGAATCGCGCAAAGTCGAACCCTCCCCCGATCTCGCCGAAGGCGACCCGTTCACCAAATATCACGATGTAATGAAGAAAGCGATTGAACAACTTTCTAAAATCAATGCGCTTTCCTTACCGCGAGCCGTCGTCTTCGGCCCCCTCTGGATCCATCCCGCGATCTTGCTCGTCACGTTCGTCCCCGCGGTTTTCGTCGTCGGCTGGATCGTCGCGCTCGCGATCGCGATCTTCGTCGCCGCGATCGCCGGAACCGCGATCTGGATCCAATTAAAGAAACGCGTCGACCGTGAGATCGATCGTCTCCACGCGCCGTTGCTTCAATATATGACCGACGCCGATCGGCTCAAATCCATCTGCCGCCAAGCCGCTCAGGCGCAATTCGATCAAAAAACAATCGACGCCGTCAACCGGCGCGACGCGACCGTCGCCGCCGCCGACGTCAAACTCGCGCAAACTACGGAACAAATCATTCAACGTAGAATTCATGATCTCGAAGCGATCGAAGAACGTCACCGCGTCGCCAAAATCGCGACCGAGGAAAAACGCGTCCGCGACGAAAAAACCGCCGTCGAAACCCACGATCAAGCCCGCACCGCCGCGATCGCCGCCTTCGATACCGATACCGCGGCTATTAAATCCAAATATAAAAAACAATACAAAGAAATCGAGGCCGAGCACGATTCGTCGTGGAAGCGGATGGCCGAGCGCTGGCGCGACCTGATCAAACATTCCCGCGACGAGATCGACGCGATCCGCGCCGAGACCAACCGCCTCTTCATCCCCTGGCCCGGCGCCGATTGGAAAAGCTGGATCTCGCCGCGAGAAACCCCCTCGGTCCTCAAAATCGGCGAGATCGCCGTCGACACCTCGCTCATTCCCGAAATCATCCCCAAAGATAAAAAACTCGAAGGAGAATCGCTCGCGAGCTTCTCACTCCCCGCCTTCATCCCGTTTCCAACGGGGTGCAATCTGTTGATCAAAACCGATCCCGAAAGCCGAGCCGCCGCGGGAAGAATGCTGCAATCGATCATGCTTCGATTGATGACCGCCGTCCCCGCCGGCAAAGTGCGGTTCACAATCCTCGATCCCGTCACACTCGGTGAAAGCTTCGCCACCTTCATGCATTTGGCCGATATCGACGAATCGCTCGTCACCCAGCGAATCTGGACCGAAAGCGACGATATCGACGCGCGACTCGTCGATCTCACCGAGCATATGGAAAATGTAATCCAAAAGTACTTGCGCAACGAATTCCCGACGCTCGAGGAATACAACATCATGGCAGGCGAAGTCGCCGAGCCGTACCGGTTTTTGATCGTCGCCAATTATCCCGCGCGGTTCGGCGACGACGCCACCAAACGAATCTGCTCGATCGCCGCCAACGGACCCAGATGCGGCGTATTTGTATTTGTATCAGTCGATATGTCGCTCAAGCTGCCCCACGGCTTCGATCTCCACGAACTCGAACAGTTCACCAACCCGCTCGAATGGCGCAATCCCGCGTTCAAGGGCGCCGACCCCGTGCTCGCGAATTATCCGATCTTTCCCGATCCGCCCCCCCCCGCCGACGAATTCGTCGACGCCGTCCAGGTGTCGGGTACCAAAGCCAAAGACGCCAAACGCGTCGAAGTCCCCTTCGACGTCATCGCTCCTCCCAAAAACCAATATTGGACCCAATCGAGCGCACAGGGGATCGAAGTCCCCCTCGGCCGCGCCGGCGCAACCAAATTGCAGGCGCTTAAGCTTGGAAAAGGCACATCTCAGCATATGCTCATCGCCGGTAAGACCGGATCGGGCAAATCGACTCTCATGCACGCGCTCATCACCAACTCGGCGCTCCGCTACAGCCCCGCCGAGCTCGAACTCTATCTCATCGACTTCAAAAAAGGCGTCGAATTCAAAACGTACGCGTCTCACCTGCTGCCCCACGCGCGCGTGATCGCGGTCGAAAGCGAACGCGAATTCGGCTTGAGCGTCCTCCAACGCCTCGACGCCGAACTCAAAAAACGGGGCGACGATTTCCGCGACGCAGGCGCGCAAGACCTCCGCGCATTCCGCCAGGCCAAGCCCGATCTCCGCACCCCTCGAGTCCTCTTCATCGTCGACGAATTTCAAGAATTCTTCGTCGAGGATGACCGCATCGCCCAGGAGGTTTCCCTCTTGCTCGATCGCCTCGTCCGCCAGGGACGAGCCTTCGGCATCCACGTATTGCTCGGTTCTCAAACATTGGGCGGTTCTTATTCGCTCCCCCGCAGCACCGTCGGACAAATGGCGATCCGAATCGCGCTCCAATGCTCCGAAAACGACGCCCATCTGATTTTAAGCGAGGAAAACTCCGCGGCGCGGCTCCTCTCACGACCCGGCGAGGCGATCTACAACGACGCCAACGGACTCTCCGAAGGCAATCACCCGTTCCAGGTCGTCTGGCTTTCCGACGAACGTCGCGAGGTCTACCTCAACGACCTTTACAACCTCGCCGTCGAACGCAATCTCCTCCCCGTCGAGCCCCAAATTATCTTCGAGGGAAACCTCCCCGCCGATGTCGGCAAAAACGCAACCTTGAACGAACTCCTCAATCGCGATTCCTGGCCCAAAAATCAAAAAGCCTTCCCCGCTTGGCTCGGCGAGGCGATCGCGATCAAAGAACCCACCTCGACCGTCTTCCGTCGTATGAGTGGAGTCAACACGTTAATCATCGGTCAAAACGAGGAGGGCGCGCGGGGAATCGTCGCGATGTCGATCGTCGAACTTGCGGCGCAGCATCCGATCGAGGGAATCGACGCCTACGGAACCGCCTCGGCTCGCTTTTACGTCCTTGACGGAGCGCTCGAAGATTCCCCCTGGTACGGCTTCCTCGGCGGCTTGAAAGACGTCGTTCCTCACGCCTTCCGCGCCGGAACGCCCCGCGACGTCGCCGATATCATCAACGAGGTCGGCGACGAATTCGACCGCCGCAACAAAGAACACGATCTCGAAGCACCGACAATTTATTTGTTCATATTCGATTTGCAACGGTTCCGCGATCTTCGCAAGCAGGAGGAGGATTTCGGCTACTCGCGTCGCGGCGGCGATCAACCGCCGAGCCCTTCGCGTCGTTTCGGCTCGATCCTCCGCGACGGTCCTCCGCTCGGCATTCACGTGGTCGTTTGGTGCGATACGCTCAATAATTTGAATCGCGCGTTTGATCGTCAAATTCTTCGTGAATTCGAAACGCGAATTCTCTTCCAGATGAGTTCGTCCGATTCGAGCAGCCTGATCGATTCTCCCGCGGCGAGTGGATTGTGCCCGAATC
>JAKBCQ010000127.1 GCA_021807585.1 Planctomycetota bacterium
TCGACGCACCTTGCGACCGTTCGCCTCCACTTGCTCGCGGATCCGATCCATCCCCTCGATCAACCCGTGAACCTGCTCAAGACCCCGCAACGCCTCTCGCCTCGTCCGTTCCGAAGCCTCCGCCGCAGATTCGGCGTTCATCGAAATCCGATCAATCTTCTCCGCAAACGATTCGACCGTCGTCGTCGTTCGCTCCACCGTCTGCGATTGATCGACGGCGCCCGATGCGATCCGATGAATCGCCAAATCGAGACCGTCAGCCCCCTCCAACACCGACTCCGACGAACGTCGATACGATTCCAACAACTCGGTCAATCCGCGCCGAATCGCATCGGCTGAATCCGATCTGTTCCGCCCGAACGTCGCCCCCGCATTCTCTTTGAGCAACAACTCGATCGTCGTCTCGAGCTCGCGCAGCTCGGCCGCCGCTATCTCCATCCGATTCAACTTCAATACCAAATCCTCGATCGCCAAATCGATCTCGGGAGAACCCGTCCCCGCCGATTCGCCCCGCCGCAACGTGTCCGTTCGCACTCCCGAACAGAGCCGACCGAGCGCGTCATAGACACGACCCCGCAAACCGCGCAATGTCGCCTCGACCGCGATTCCCCCCAACACCGCGGCGATGATCGCTCCCAATATTCCCCCGACCGTCGTTCCCCAAAATCGCTCGCCGATAATCGTCGCCGCCCCCCCCGCGAAACCCGCGGCAAGCCCGGTCCATATCCCCGCCTTGCTCTGCGCGGATCGTACGCTCGCTCCCAAACTCATCACTTATCCTCCATATTTTAGATCAACGATCTATTAAATATCATGATTTACTGACAATGATCCGCGACGATCCGTCGCCGCCGTGATGTGCGTACGACCGTTCCACCCTCCCACGCGCCGCCAGCCAGATCTTCTCGGGATCCACCACGGTATGAACCTTCGCGCCCCGATCGAGCGAACCCGCCGCGATCGCACCCCCGTTCGGTGATCGATCGCGATCCCATCGGCTCGCGGGATCAACCACAACAGTCGTTCCCACCCGATCAATCCTTAAACACCACAAACCACGCGGAGTCTTCAGCACCACCACCGTCACCCCCGAATCGTCCTCGCCAAAACCCGCCGATACCCCGCTCGATCCCTCGAAGCGATTCCCCTCGCGATCTTCGCAGTCCGCCGGATCAAGCACCGGCGCCGCATCGCGACGATGCGCGATCACCCCGCTGATCCCCCCCGGTCCCAGCGGAACCGGCGTCAACCGCTCCACCGTCACCACCTCCACCACATACTCAAGCGGCGCCGCGTACGCCGTCCCCAACCGATGAAACAAACACCAAGCGATCGTCGGCTCGTTCATCGCCGAAGACGCGGTCGCCTCCTCCGTTTCCGCACCGGACGGTCGCAATTCATTCATTATTGTAGACTTATTCATATAATTGACCGATATCATCCCTTGTTTAAGAACTTGTTCGCTTTTCCGCCGAATCGCCGTTCGATTCCGGGGAAAAATCCCCGGCGCCTCCCCGCGATCTCAGCGCGCGGCTGTCCAATCGACGCGCCAACTCGTCGAGCCTACGCCGGTTGTCGTCGGGATGTCGTTCCTCAACACCGCCCCGGTCGACCACAACCCCCACAACCCCCACCGGCGGCCTGCTCGCAACGCCAGGACGGGGCGCATCGAGCGACTCGCGAGTCGAGTCGAGTCGACGAACTCCAATTCGGTCCGTACCAGGCGAAGACGCCGTCGACCCGTTCCAGCGCGAACCCGCCGTCGCTCGCGAATCGACCGAGCGATCAACCCCGCTCGCCCCGAAAACATGATCAATCAGCGCACGCAAATCGGCGATCGCCGCGAACAACGCAACGTCCGCGTCGCATTCGTCCGGATCGATCTCGCCGCCGTTCGAAACGCTCACAGGTCGCCTCTCCGAATTCCACCAACCGACCACGCCCACGGTCGATCCGCTGGAAGTCTAGGACAACCTTCCCACTCACGAGCCCAAATTTTTCTCGATCGCACCCCCCCAGGCGCCATCGAACTCCAAGACGAATGATCGTCGAAATCCATCGATCTCAACGATCACCACGATTCGCCGGTCGGCTCATTCCTCCGAAACAAGAACGATCAACGATCTCGGCCCCAATTGATACCTCGAACCCACCGCGACGATCGGCCCAAGATCAAGATCGCGCGCGTCGTCGGGTGAAGCGAGCGACGTATCCACCGTCAACCGCCATCGACGACCCGACGGCGAACTCGGAATCGTGAATTCCAGCGGTTTCCAATACGCCGACATCGCGATGTAAAGATCGCGATCAATCACCCCAGGCGGATCGCACCGACGACCGTCATACGCAAGCGCGATCGACCGGCTGAATCCCGAAAAATCGGGCTTGCAAGGCTCGACCCCGTGCCATACCACGTCGGGCGTCGGACCCGATCCGGGCCGATTCACAAACGAGGCTCGACGCAACACCGGATGCCGCATCCGAAGCGCAATCATCTTCTTGGTGAACAGGAGAAATTCGGCGTTCTTCTCGACAAACGTCCAATCAACCCAGCTCGTCTTATTATCCTGACACCACGCGTTATTGTTGCCGCTCTGAGTGCGCAAAAACTCGTCACCGGCAAGCAACATCGGCGTCCCCTGCGAAAGCATCAACGTCGCAATCAAATTCCGCGCCTGCCTGCTCCGCAACGCCGAAATCGACGCGTCGTCGGTCGGCCCCTCGACCCCGCAATTCCAGCTCAAATTCTCGTTCATCCCGTCGCGATTGTTCTCGCCGTTCGCATGATTGTGCTTTTGATTGTACGAAACCAGATCGTTGAGCGTGAACCCGTCGTGACACGTGATGAAATTGATCGAACACCGCGGATTCTGCCCCGCAAACACATCGTCGCTGCCGCACAGCCGAGTCGCCAACGAAGAAACCGCCCCCGCGTCGCCGCGCCAAAATCGCCTCACATCATCACGAAACCGTCCGTTCCACGCCGACCACCGCGGCCCCCCCGGAAACGAACCCAATTGATAAAGACCCGCCGCGTCCCAAGGCTCCGCGATCAACTTCACATCCCGCAAAATCGGCTCCTCACCGATCCGCTCGATCACCGGAGGATTGATCAACACCCGCCCCTTCTCATCCCTCCCCAACACCGAAGCCAAATCAAACCGAAAACCGTCGACTCCCGCCTCGGCCACTTTATGATTTAAAAATGTCAAAATAAGCCCACGAACCACGGGATGATTGCCGTTGAACGTGTTGCCGCATCCCGAAAAATTGAGATAATCCCCTCTGTCGTCGAGCATGTAATACAGATCGTTGTCGAGCCCCCTAAAACTGTACGTATGGCCGTGCTCGTTCCCCTCGGCGGTATGGTTGAACACCACGTCAAGGATCACCTCGATCCCCGCCTGATGAAATTCGTGCACCATCTTACAAAACTCGGCCCACGCCGAAGCGCCCGCGGGATTGCTCGCATAAGCGGCCTTCGGCGCCGCGAACGCCACCGTGTTATAACCCCAAAGATTGCGCAGCTTCTCACCCGTAATAGGATTGACGAATGGACAATCGTTTTCGTCAAACTCATCGATCGGCAACAACTCGACCGCGGTCACCCCCAACCCTCTGAGATACGGGATCTTCTCGGTCAACCCCGCGAACGTTCCCGGATGCATAACCCCCGACGACGAATCGACCGTAAATCCACGCACATGCAATTCATAAATCAACGAATCCTCCCGCGCGATCCGCGGCGAGATATCGTCGGGATGCCGGTACGACCGCGATTTGGTCGCGAGCCCGCGTCGCCGAACCCCGCACGGAAAGCCCCACACCTGCCCGCACGAAAGCGACCGCGCCAGCGGATCAATCAACACCGTCGACGGATCGTATCGATGCCGGCCCCCCGTCGGCCCGTCGACGCGATACCCGTAACAGAACTCGTCGGGAAGACCCTCTACCTGCAAATGCCAGATGTCTCCCGTCCGATAACGCAACGGATCGATCGGAATCTCGGTCTCGCTGTCCCGCCGGCAAGGCTTGGAAAGAACCAGCCAAACCGCGGTCGCATGACGACAAATCAACGCGAAATTGATCCCCACTGGGGTCCGGGTCGTCCCCACAGGTAACGGTTGACCGCGTCGAATAAACAGCGGCTCACCGTCAAACTCATACATCCGCGCCGTCTCCAACGAACGACCGTCGACCTCGATCGTCTCGACCTCGGCGATCGCCGTTTCTCGATAATCCCCGCCATACTTTACCGACATCGCTCTTCCCTCCCTCTCCCGTCGTCATTCGCCCCGACACACCGACCCACTCTCGACCCGATCGCCTAATAACTCAGGTCAATCCCGGCCCGATTCTCTTTCCAACCCACTCCCCATCCTACACCGTCATCACGTCCCGCGCAGCCGGTTTCTCGCCGTCTCTTCACCAGTCTATCAAATTCCAACAAAAAATCCATGCATCCATAGTGACAATCCCTGGATCGTGCCCTACAGTTAAAAAGGTCAAGGTGACACAAGCCAAAGTGAACCGAGTTCGGGAGGAACACCCATGGTGAATTCGACTGGGGAATTGGCGGTGACGCTATCTTCGGATCTGTTTGCGCATTTGCGGTTGGAGGCGCGACGGCTAAGAGTGCCGATGCGTTGGCTCGTCGCTTCAATGGTTTTGGATACGTTCGAACCCAAAATCGAGTTCGAACTGGAATCCGCCGAGCCGCACGCGGCGCTCGCTTGACCAAATGTCGTTGATTCACATAACATGCTCATTAAACCACTCCGCGAGCGCTCGCAGCGCGATCGCTCCCCGGCCTCGGTTTTGAAGAATAGCTTCGCCGGTTCCGCGCCGCGACGGCCCCTTCGATCCGCCGCGGCGATCTTCATTTAATCGGCCGCACTTCAATCAAAAGGCTATCCGGATTCTCCCTCGGCCTCGCCGGCCTCCCGATGATCTTGTTTTCATATCCGCGTGTTCGGATATCTTAGGTATGCGTATGTTTTATCATACATTCTTATTTCTCAGGGGGGCGAACCGCCGTGTGAGCCTCTTTTCAAAATCGCCTCTGGAGGCGTGATAATCATCTTCGTGAGAATGGATCATACCAAGACCGACTGCGGGAGCGGGGAACGACACTCAATTTGAAGCTTCATCCTCGATCACCCCTAAAAATGTTCCACACTTCCCGACCGGCCTCCGACAACTCGTCGAATTGCGTAGGGATCGACCATATGGGCGCCGCTCGACTCGATTGAAACGATCAACAATCGAGTGGAGGGATTCATGCCGAGAAGAATCATCGTAAGTCACGTCCAGTTCATGATTTTCTCAAGAATCTCGGAAAACTTTGACGGTATTTTGTCGAACTCGACCCGCGAGACTCGAATACCTTATGGCGGAATCCCACGGGATAGATGCTCGACCAAGCAACTCCGAGGTCGTTGAGAAGAATCGAGAGCGAGTTCGTGATACTCTGGTAACCGTCGATCGATTCTCCAGTCATCGATCGACCAAGAAGTGTTTGACAATCCGCGAGTCGAGTCGATCCGTGAGAATGAAACGCATACCGCTCCGAGCGATTTCATACGTCTCAAATCGACCGGAACAATTGATTCTGATCGACCATACAAGAACAGGAATTTGATCAATCGAGAAGAAGAGGATCATGACGACGATTTTCAAAACGATCGGATCGTTCTCATTCATGATGATCGCCATGATCATCGCCGCTCGTTGTCTCTTCGGAGCGCAGAATTACACTCTCACTCCTGGAAATTGCGCGACGAACCAATCGTGCACAAAATGTTTCATCAACGCCGATAAGAACGGTAACTGTATCGCGGTTAAGTATTCATATTCAACGATGTCTTCAATGAGTACCAAAACCTGTTCGTATGTCTCGACCGCGGGATCAAAGTCGTCCTGCACCGACACGGGATCGGTAAACGACGTTCAAGCATGCTCGGCCGCCGGGACCGGTTGGATCTGCGGAAAAGCCGTGAATTATCAATGCAATTATACCAGTAATTGCATTTGCGGATCAAAAGGCGGGTATAAATATACAGGAAATTACCTTTACGCGGCCGCGACTTGCATGTGAATCCTCTCAAAGATTCACTCAATGAATACAGGAATTATCAATAATGTTTACATTATACTTGCTCTGTATGATGTACGTCGGCTTTGATCAAAACGATCTCGATTTGGATAAGGTCGTCGCGAACGTCCGATCGAACGAGGCGCTCTACAACGACATGGAATTTGATCAAGAATTTGTCCTCGATTCGAAAGTAGGCGACGACGCGGTTCCTCAGCTCATTCGTCACCAGTTCGATCGCATCCATTATATCAAACAAGGTTCCATGATTTATCTTCGATCTCGAACCGAGGGATCGACGATCGGCGGAGAGAAGATCCAATGGAAAGATTCCCTAGGGTACGACGGGACGACGCGAAGAGCGATTCAGAACGATAAAATCGCCAATATTGACGAAGGTCCGTTTGAATTCGTTCAATCACCGCATAATCTCTATCTCAAAAGGGTCGGGCATTCGTTTCCATTGTCCGACTATCTGCGGATCAACGGCGTGAAAATCAATCCCGGATTCCGCGATACGGATAGTCGAGCGCGCTATTTGGGAGAAGAAATTGTCGACGGATTCGCTTGCTCCAAAATCGGCGTGGAACTCTGGATAAAGAATGTTTCCAAGCCTTCAGAAGGTGATTATGAAATAATATGGCTTGCTCATGATCGCAACTATATTCCGATTCGATCGATCGGATACGCGTTCCGATACTCAAAAACCTTACCGATCGAGGAGTTCCGAGTCGTCGAATTCAAAGAAATTGAACAAGACGTGTGGTTTCCGATCGAAGTCGAATATCGGATTTATGATGAACTCCAATTGAGGAAAGGAGAGCAAAGGCTTGGAAGCGTGGAAAAATATAAAACGAATGTTATCAGTCTTAACCCGAAACATCCGGTCGAACTCTTTCGAGACGTTCCATTCGCTCCCGGAGCTCTCGTCTACGTCATGAAAAACGGCGAGATTCTGAAATCTTATAAAGAACCCTCCGATCGTTCTAGAGCCTGTTATTGA
>JAKBCQ010000128.1 GCA_021807585.1 Planctomycetota bacterium
AAGCGGGCGACTCCGCCGGGGCTTGTCGCGCTGTTGCGGATTCCGGGGCTCGGCCCCAAAAAGATCAAGGCGCTGCGCGACGCGCTATCGATCGAAAGCCTTGCCGATCTTCGCGCCGCGGCCGAATCGGGCAAGATCGCTCCGATCAAAGGGTTTGGCGCCAAGACCGAGGCCAAGATCCTTGATGGGATCGCGTTCGTCGAGTCGGTCGGCGATCGGATCCTTTTGAGCGACGCGCTCCGGTTGATCGAACCGATCTTCGCGGCAATACATAAACACGCCAAAGTTATTCGATCGGAGATTTGCGGCAGCCTGAGACGTCGAAAAGAGACGATCGGCGATCTTGATATTTTATTCAGCTCGGACGATCCCGGCCCGGTGCTCGACGATTTTGTCAAGCTGCCGCAGGCGGCTCAGGTTCTGGCGCACGGATCGACGAAGGCGAGCGTTCGGCTGATCGAAGGCGTGCAATGCGATCTGCGCGGCGTGCGCGACGCGGAGTTTCCGTTCGCTCTCAATTACTTCACGGGTTCAAAAGAACATAATATCGTGATGCGTCGTCGTGCGATTGCGCGCGGGCTGAAACTGAGCGAATATTCGCTCGAAGGGCCCGACGGGCCGATCCCTTGTCGAACCGAGAAAGAGATTTACAAGGCGCTCGGGCTCGCCGAGATCCCTCCCGAGCTGCGCGAGGATCGCGGGGAATTCGACGCCGCCGAACACGGTGAACTTCCACATTTGATCACGCGAGCGGATCTTACGGGGACGTTTCATTGTCATACGACATACAGCGATGGAAGCGGTTCGGTCGTCGAGATGGCGGAGGGGGCTCGATCGCTCGGGTTTCAATATTTGGGGATCGCGGATCACTCGAAATCGGCGGGATACGCGGGGGGGCTTTCGGCCGAACGGGTTCTTGAGCAACGGCTCGAGATCGACATGCTCAATCAAAAATATAATGGCTCGTTTTATGTTTTTAAGGGAACCGAGTGCGATATTTTGACCGACGGATCGCTCGATTATCCCGACGAATTGTTGGCGGGGTTTGATTATGTGACGGCGAGCGTGCATTCGAATTTCGGGCTTTCGCGGGAGGCGATGACCGCGCGGATCGTGCGTGCGATCCGCCATCCTCTGGTGACGATGCTGGGGCATCCGACGGGTCGATTGCTCCTGGCGCGAGAGGGTTACGACGTCGATCTTGACGCGGTGATCGAGGCCGCCGCGGAAACGGGGACGATGATCGAGATCAACGCGAATCCGCATCGGCTCGATTTGGACGACGTTCACTGTCGCAGGGCGAGGGAACGGGGCGTACGTATTGTGATCAACCCCGATGCGCATGAGGTCGCGGGTTTGAGTGACATTGACTTCGGCGTTTATGTCGCCAGGCGCGGCGGTCTCTCGCGCGACGACGTCGTCAACACGCGCTCGACCGAATCGATCGCTGCGTTGTTGGATCGGATTCGGGCCGAGAAATCAACGTAAGTCGAAAGCGCGTCGAGCTCAAACCGATTCCCCGCCCTTGCTCGGCGGCGGCGGCGATTTATAATGATTCTAGATTGAGACGATCGACTCTCGACGGTGATGTTTCGATCGTTTAGGCCGCGCGGGGGGGTCCGCGTTTATTGAATCGCATTTATTGATATCTTTATACTCGTTTACACAGATTGGACAATGACGATGACTCAGACCCGGCCGGCGCGACAGTTTCACAAGTATTTCACGGTTGAGGAGGCGAATAAAATGCTTCCTCTGGTACGGAAGATTGTGGCGGATATCGTGCGTCAAAACGAGGTTGTGAGCGAATTTGAGCATCGTTTGAAGGATCTCGCGCCGCGACGCACCGAAAAAACGCGGGACGTTTACGCCGAGGAGTTGGCGCATCGTCGTGAGGAGCTGGAAGCCGAGCAGGCGAAACTTTTGGCTTTCGCCGACGAGTTGGCTCGGCTCGGCGTCGAGCTCAAAGGCCCCGACGGTTTGTGCGATTTCCCCGCCTGGATCGACGGTCACGAGGCGTACCTTTGCTGGCGGCTCGGCGAGCCCGAGGTATCGCACTGGCATGAACTTAACTCGGGCGTGGCGGGTCGCAAACCGATCGCCGCGGCGTCGGGTACTTTGTCGTCGTCGAAATAATCGCTACACTGCGTTCGTGATCGGAACGAACCGATCCCCCTTTTCTGTTTGGGAGCGGTCGATTCGGTATGAACCAACCCGTGTTGCGTGTCGTGACGATCGACGGACCCGCGGGCGCCGGTAAGAGTTCGGTTGCGCGATCGCTCGCGGGTCGACTCGGCTGGAGGTTGCTCGATACCGGGGCGATGTATCGCGCGGTGACGTGGGCCGCGTTGCGTGATCACACCGATCTCACGTGCGACGAAGCGCTCGGGACGCTCGCCGAGCGCGTTTCGGTTCGGCTCGCGAACGGCTCGGTTTACCTCGACGGCGAGGATGTGACGGGACGGATTCGTTCGGTCGAAGTCACCCGCGCTTCACGCTATCTCGCCGATAATCCACGAGTACGAGCTCGTTTGGTGCGTTGGCAGCGCGATTTCGCCGACGATCACGAGGTTGTCGCCGAGGGGCGCGACCAAGGCACCGTCGTTTTTCCCCACGCGTTTTGCAAGTTTTTTTTGACCGCGAGCCTCGCGGCGCGTGGCGAGCGGCGATTCGCCGAATTTCAGGCGCGCGGCGAGGCGATCGATTATGAGACCGTGCTCGGCGATCTGGAACGGCGCGACCGGCACGACGAGGCCCGCGCGATCGCTCCCATGCGTCCCGCGGCCGACGCGATCGTCGTCGATTCGACGGGTCTCTCGCTCGACGAGGTCGTAAACCAAATCGAACGGTCGGTTCGTTTACGTCTTGATGCACTTATGAGTCCCCAACCCGCGGTCGGAAGATGAACGCACCCGAACACGAACCCGACGAGGGGCCGCCGTCGTTTGCGCCAAAAGACGTGTCTTCATATAATTCTACTTGTTCGCGGGCGCCGCTGGAAAACCCGGTATATTTTCCCGACGATCGATCGACGGCGGCTACGCTTTGGTACGACGCGGTTAAGAATTTTTCTGTGAACATATTAAATACAATGGGAGGGATTCGCGCGACGGGGCGAGGCAATTTGCCGCGAACGGGGGGGATGCTTTTGGTGTCGAATCACGCGAGTTTTCTCGACGTCTTCGCGCTGGGAGGAACTTCGCCGCGACCGCTCAATTATGTGGCGCGATCGACGCTGTTTCTGCCGGTGTTGGGTTCGATGATTCGCTCGGTGGGGGGGTTCCCGATCAAACGCGAGGGGATGGGCGCCGAGGGGCTTAAGGAGACGCTCCGCAGGCTGAAAAACGGGGGGGCTGTGATCCTCTTTCCCGAGGGAACGCGATCCCACGACGGATCGATCGGACCGCTCAAACCGGGAATCGCGGGGCTCGCGGCGCGGGTGAAAGCTCCCGTCGTCCCCGCCGGACTCGCGGGTACGTTTGAATCGTGGCCGCGCGGCCGAATCGTTCCCAGGCCCCACGCCGTTCGCGTTCACTACGGCGAGCCGATCCCCCGCCAAGAACTTGATCAAGACCCCGATCGCGTTACTGATTGCATACGTGAACGTATGTTAGATTGTTATCGCATTGCGCGCGCCGGTCTCGCGTCCGATCTCGCCGGGTCGAACCTCGACTTGGAATTCTGGTGAAGACGAAAATTGCTTATATTTTCGCATGCAATTCTTCGTCTCGGCCGCGCGATCGTCTTGTCGCGTCGCGGTGAATCGGCGAAGATGATCGCCTTATCGATCGCGGCGGGCGAGCGGCGGGATCGATCGACGACTCCCGCGGTTGGTGCGAGCGGAGTGTCGGATTCAGCCGTTAACCTGCGTGAGTTTTCTCCTGTGAGCGACCTTGAGGCGAACCTGGAACCGTTTTCCAAGCTCAGGTGGAGTGTCGACGGTTTGATCCCGGCGATCATCCAGGACGCCGACGGTGGGGACGTGCTGATGATGGCCTGGATGGATCGAGCGGCGCTCGTTCGCACGCTCGAAACCGGGCTGACGCATTTTTACTCACGGTCGCGGCGATCGAGTTGGAAGAAGGGGGAGACGTCGGGGCATGTTCAACGCGTTGAATCGATCCGGATCGACTGCGACGGCGACGTCCTCCTCGTGAAGGCGAGGCAGACGGGGGGTGCGTGCCACGAAGGCTACCGATCGTGCTTCTTCCGCGAGCTTGATCCTTCGGGAAGGCTCTCGGTCGTCGCCGAGCGGGTGTTCGTCCCCGAGACGGTCTACTCCGCCAAGGATGCGAACTCTGGAGAATGATCGAGTGGAGCGGGTCGGGTTGAATCGGACGAGCGTCGGCGAGCGTCGTTCGCCGTCGGTTCGATCGACACGCCCCGCCGGCCTATATTAAACTGTCGAAGCTGGAGACGGCCGCCGATCGATCCGAACTCGATTTTCGCCCCGGCTCGACATCAGAATCTTGAACATACAAGTGGAAAGGCGATTGTTCGATGCGTAAACCACGTTTGATGACGCCCGGCCCGGCGCCGGTTCCCGAGGACGTTTTGCTTGAATTGGCGCGGCCGGTGATTCATCACCGCTCGGCCGAGGCGAAGCAGGTGATTGTCGAATGCGCCGAGCTCCTCAAAGAGGTGTTCCAAACGAAGAACGATGTCATGATCTTGACGGCTTCTGGAACGGGGGCGATGGAGGCCGCCGCGGTGAACACCGTGCCGAAGGGGGGCAAGGCGATCGTCCTGAGCGCCGGCTACTTCGGCGCGCGGTGGGCGTCGGTATGCAAGGCGTACGGGATCGAGGTCGTCAACCTCGAAACCGAGTGGGGTCGGCCGGTCGATCCCGCGACGGTTGAAAACGCCCTCGCGGCGCATCCCGATACGGTCTGCGTGATGGGAACGCTGAGCGAAACCTCGACCGGAACGGGGCATCCGATCGCCGAGATCGGCCGAATCGTCGCCAAAACCGACGCGGTCTTCGCGGTCGACGGGATCTCCGGCGTCGGCGCTATGGAATGTCGAACCGACGCATGGAAGATCGACATCCTCTGCGTGGGATCGCAGAAGGCTCTGATGCTTCCTCCGGGCCTCGCGTTCGTCGCCGCGAGCGCCAAGGCGTGGGCCAAGATCGACGCGTTCAACGCCCCCGCGTTCTATTTCAATTTAAAATCGGCTCGCAAGAAGATGGCCGAATTCGATACACCTTATACTCCCGCACACACGTTGATTTTGGCGTTGCGCGCTTCGCTCAGGCGGATTCACGCCGAGGGGATCGAGAACGTTTGGGAGCGGCATCGTGTGATGAGCGAGGCGTGCCAGGCGGGGATCTCGGCGCTCGGGCTTGAGTTATTCAGTTCGCGTCCCGCCGAGGGGTTGACGGCGTTCCACGTCCCCGCGGGATTGAAGGACGGCGATATCCGCAACAAGCTTTTCGATCGGTTCGGGATCACGACGGTCGGCGGGCAGGACAAGCTCAAGGGGAAGATCATTCGCGTGGGCCACATGGGTTACATGGACGAACTCGATGTGATCGCGGGGCTCGCGGCGCTTGAGATCGTGCTCAACGAGCTCGGTTTCGAGGTCGAGGCGGGACGCGCCGTCGTGGCGGCTCAGCAGGTTCTTCTCGGCCAAAAAGCCCCCGTCGCGGTCGGCTGATATCGTTTTGAAGGCGAGTCGCGTCGAACGTTCGTCGCGACATCGTCTTCTCGCCGAATGAACCGTAACGTTCCGTGGAATGAATGATCGCTGAAACGACTGTTTAGATTCGCAACTTTTGAGGTTTTATCGACGTGTCATATCGTGTTTTGGTGACGGATAGTTTGGCCGAGGAGGGGCTCGAACTGCTCCGTTCGGCGGGGGACATCGAGCTCGTCGTCGCGACGAAGCTCGATTTTGATGGTTTGCGTGCGGCGCTCCGCGAGGCCGACGGGATCGTGATTCGATCGGGGACGCGACTGACCGCCGAGGTTCTGGCCGATCAGCCTCGTTTGAAGGTGATCGCACGCGCCGGGGTGGGGATTGATAACGTCGACGTACCCGCCGCG
Source organism: Planctomycetota bacterium (assembly GCA_021807585.1). Lineage (GTDB taxonomy): Bacteria > Planctomycetota > Planctomycetia > Isosphaerales > Isosphaeraceae > JAKBCQ01. The sequence goes on from JAKBCQ010000128.1 coordinate 6,048, forward strand.
ACGCGGCAAGGGATCGTCGTGATGAACACCCCCGGCGGCAACACGGTATCAACCGCTGAACATACAATGGCGCTTTTACTTGCGTTATCGCGCAACGTCGCCCCCGCGTGCGCGAGCCTCAAGGCGGGCAAGTGGGATCGAGGCAAATACACGGGCAATCAGCTCGGCGACAAAACGCTCGGGATCGTCGGGCTGGGGCGGGTGGGGCTCGCGGTCGCCAAGCGGGCGCTCGCGTTCGACATGAAGGTCGTCGGCTTCGACCCGTTCCTCTCGGCCGACCGAGCCCTCGAACACGGCGTCGAATCGATCCCCAGGCTCGATCTGCTTTGGGACAAGTGCGATTTTATCACCTTACACACGCCGATGTCCGAGGAGACGCGTCATCTTGTTAACAAGCAAGCATTTGATAAGATGAAGCCGGGCGTGCGGTTGATCAATTGCGCCCGCGGCGGTTTGATCGACGAGGCGGCGCTTCTCGAGGCGCTCGATTCGGGGAAAGTCGCGGGCGCCGCGATCGACGTGTTCGAGCCCGAGCCGCCGCCGACCGATCACCCGCTCGTCAAGCATCCCAAGGTGCTCGTCACGCCACATTTAGGCGCGTCGACCGAGGAGGCGCAGGTGAGCGTCGCGGTAGAAGCGGCGCGGCTGGTGATCGATTTTCTTGAGAGCGGCCGGGTGCGGTTCGCCGTCAACATGCCGGCGCTCGACCGCGCCGAGCTTGAAGACATTCGCCTTTATCTCGATTTGGCGCGGCGGCTGGGGATGCTCCACGCGCAAATGAATCGGGGGGTGATCAAAAGCGCGCGGATCCGTTTTCGAGGCGAGGTCGCGGCTAAGAATACCAAGATGATCACGTCGGCGTTCGCCGCGGGCTGGCTCGAATCGGCGCTCGAGGGGCAGGTGAATCTCGTCAACGCCGATATTTTGGCGAAGGAGCGGGGGATCACGATCGCCGCCGAAACCGCGACCGACCCCGCCGATTTCGGCACGTTGATTCAAACCG
>JAKBCQ010000129.1 GCA_021807585.1 Planctomycetota bacterium
ATGTTCGTCGGCGTGCCCATGACGGTGAACGTATTGCCTCCCGATCCGCCGTCGATCGTCAACGCCGAGAGATTGGCGTAAGTGATGGAGCTACCAAACGTTGGAGAGAAGGGAGTGAGTCCGATCAATTGCGTCGAGCTGAGATTCGCGGTTCGCGCTGTCGTGTCCGCCGAATCATTCACCGTCAGATTTGTCAATCCGCCCGAGTTCGCGATGTTGATCGTTCCGTAAAGTTGTTGAGTGTTCCCCGCGTTTCCCAGCGTGACGGTATCCGCGCCCCCTTGTCCATTGATATCGAGAGTGGTCTGCATCTGGGTCATAAGCCCGGTTGAGTCGACGGTCGTCGTGTTATTGCCGGATCCTGAGTTGATCGTCGTCGTGATGTTGGAGATCGTTCCGCTTACGTTGAACGTGTTTCCTCCCGTTCCGCCGTCGATCGTCAACGCCAAGAGGCGCGAGTAAGTGATCGTCGCGGGAGTGATCCCCGTCAATTGCGTGGTGCTGAGATCCGCGGTTCGCGCCGTCGTGTCCGCGGAGTCGTTCACCGTCAGATTCATCCCTCCGTCCGTGTTCGAGATGCTGATCGCTCCCAGGAGATTTTGAGCGTTGCCAAGCGTGACAGTATCCGATCCGGGTACGGTCGACGTATTCTCCACCGTCACCGGCGCCGCCGATCCCTCCAAATTGTACGTGTTTCCCTGCCCCGTGCTGTTGTTGAACGTCAGGCTCGAAACGCTCGACGTTCCCGTCGTGATCGTCACGGTCGAAGTGCCCGATCCGGTTGATGTGAGCGCTCCCCCTGAATTGTCGGTGATGTTGATCGTCACGCCGGGGTCGCTGATCGTATAGGTTGATGTGGTGGAATTGTAAGATTCGGTGACGACGTTGGTATCCGCCGACGAGCCGAGCCAGCTCACCGCGGCGGCGGACGATAAAGTGACAGCCGCGCTCAGGTTAAGTCGGCGTTCGAGCGCCTCGAGCACGAGCGGTCGCTTGAGCCGATCGGTCCGTAATCGGCGATTGTCCGAGCGATCGGCCTTCGAGGAATGGAAGGAGCGGAAGATTCGATTCATGATGAAGCCTCAAGATTCTAGAGATCGATCGAAGGATCAATAAAAAACACGTCGATCGGCGTCGAGCCGATCGCGCAGCGTCGCTCGTCGACGGATCGTCGGGGTCGGATTAAGCTTATTTCTTTCGATGTTCGCCGCGAAACTTGGGGGGGAGAATCCGCTCCGTGCGCCGATTCGCGCTCCTCGGAATCAAACAAGGATGTTCGTTCGCCGATCCTTGCGTTCGACGCGTCGTCGCGCCGCGACTTCGTGTCCCATTCCTGTCTAGTCGCACACCTCGAACCTAGGACACGAGTGAATTCGCGTCAACTTAGGCGCAGATATTCGTCGATATCGGCGACCGATCAAACCGTGAAGGGAAAAACGATCGTATTCATCCCGATGTTTATTTCGTTCAGGTCGGTGCGGTTTCGTGCGAACCGGCCCCGGCGCGACGGCCGTTCAAGCGCGCCGGAACGAAAAGATTGTTCGATCAATAAAATTAATTAAAAAAGCACAAGCAAACGTCAATAGCCCCCGCTCGCTTTTCACGAGAGATATCGATACAGTTGTATTAATGAATATCTATGTATCTAGAATCGAGACGGCCGCGGGTCGTCGGGTCGTTCTCCGGAGCGTTTCACGACGGCGAGCCCCTCTTTGCCCAGCCTGCTTACGATTACGGGCCAATGTTTGGGGAGGCTTGATTCGTCCATCGTATGAACGCATTCGATCGTCTCGCGATCGAATCGACCCACGACACGCGCCCCGCCGGGGGCTCGTCCCAACGCCTTGCGTACCGCGTTGACGCTCGGCGCCTTCACCAAAAATCGTTCCATCATCGCTCCTTAAATCGAGCCGATTCGACGCGATCCTGCTACAATCGCATCTTACCAAGAGATCGTTCCGAAATCACCCGATCGAGCCCCGCAATGACCGACGCTCCCACGAACATCAAAGCGCGACAAGCCGACCAAACGCTTGAACTCACCTGGCAAGACGGTTCGGTTCACGAAATCACGTACCATAAGCTCCGTGCCGAATGCCCGTGCGCAGCCTGCCGCAACGAATGGACCGGCGAACGAATCCTCGATCCGATGACGATTCGACCCGACCTCAAACTCGAAGGTATGGAGCCGGTCGGAGCCTACGCGGTTCGCCTCGCGTGGAACGACGGCCATTCTTCGGGCTTGTTCACCTGGGACACGCTCCTTCTCCTCGGCCAAAACTCCACAAAGATCGACGCCGAATCGACGCAGTCCGAAGCCTGAAACACCCGCTCGCAGGCGAAACCTTCCGCGGAGAATCGGCGCACGAACGACTCGATCCTCCACTCGGTGATTCTCTTCGCTTCAGCCGCCTTCTTACATCCTTACGCTTTGGTGAGGCCGCGGTGACCGCCCCAGATCGTTCCCGATTGACCGTCGCGATCCCCACGTTCAACGGCGGCGAATATCTGGAATTCGCGCTTCGAGGAATCCTCGAACAATCGCAAGTAAGATTTGATATGCTCATTTGTGACGATCGCTCGGAAGACGATACGATCGCGATCGCGCGGAGAATCGCGGGGGATCGCGCGCGGATCGTCGTCAACGAAAACCGCCTCGGCCTGGGAGCGAACTGGAACCGCTGCGTCGAGCTGTGCGAAACGCCCCTGATCGCTCTTTTTCATCAAGACGACGTAATGCTTCCCGGTCATCTCGCGGCGCACCTTGATCGCTTTTCAGACGACGAAAATCAAACCCTGGGGATGGTCGCGAGCGCGTCGATCGTGATCGACGACCGCGGCGAAAGCGTTCCCGAACGAATCTCCCCTCCCGGACGCCTGGGCGAGAACAACCAAACGTTCCCTCGCGGCGAGTTCCCGCGCACGCTCGTTTCGTCGAATCCCGTCCGCTGTTCGGCGACCACGATCCGCAAATCGGTATATGATCAAATCGGCGGCTATAACGTGAATTTGAAGTACGTGATCGACTGGGAATATTGGATCAGGCTCGGGTCGGCGTTTGAAGTCGCTTGGCTCGCCGCGCCGACCGTCTCGATCCGTCGCCATCAAGCGAGCGAATCGAGCAGGCTTGCGCGTGGAATCTCCGATCTCGACGAGATCGAGGCGTTGTATCAAAACTTCAAACAATCCGCGCCCGACGATTGGAAAAAAGACCTCGAACGCGCTCGAAACAATCTGGCGCGGGCGTATTATCAACGAGTTCATGAATTGATCAAATTGGGTCGATACGACCTCGCCAAGCTTTGCTTGAAGCGATCGCTCGGTCGCTCGTTCGCGGCGTGGCGCGAGCTTGCGCGCGATCCCCGCTCGGCGGTCGAGGTCGCGGCGCTTTACGCCGCGCCCGGTTTGTTGAAAAGACGCGCGGTCGATCGATCCGAGGCGAGGCTTGAACCACGTCGATCGTAATATGTTATCATTCGAGATAATGATTCCTCCTTCGCTTTCGATTCGGCGGGATTTCGCCCGATTCGGCCGCTAACCCGTTGACAAGAGCGCCCTCGCGATCGGATAAAACGACACGATGGAATCGCGCGTCGCGCACGACGAGCGAACGCGATCGATCGACGACAAGGAACGGATGAACATGAATCTACCGGCGATCATCGGCAAATCGAGCGGGACCGAAGTCGAATTGGCGGATCGAGCGACGGCCGAAGCGAACACCGAGGCGTTCCGCGTCTTGGTCGATCGAGCGCGGCGAAAAACCGGCAAGATTCCCCCGGAAACGATCGCCAGGCTCGCGATGGCGGTCGTCCCGGCGCACGAGTTTCCCGTTCGGCTCGAGGCGTTGGACGCGATCATTCGCCGGTGGGACGGAGTGAAACGCGATCAATTACGCGTCGCCGACCGCCCCAAGGGAAGCGTTCTCGGGCTTTACGCCACCCGCCGCCATGGCGCCAAAACGCGACCGTATCGAACCCTCCTCCGCTCGGTCGATCCGATCAATGGATCGTGCGATTGCCCCGATTTCACCCATAATTCGCTTGGTATCTGTAAACACATCTTCGCCATATTGGCGTATTTGTATGAAAAGCCGGGGCTTATCGATCGCGCCGCGCGCGAGTTCCACCGATCGAGGATGATGGAATATTCAAGGCTCGTTTGGAATCCCGTTCGCCCGCTCACGGGAACGGGGGATTGGCTCGACCGCGTTTCGTGGTTCGAGGGCTTGAACGACTTCGAATCAGAAACTCAGAATGTCTTGGATATGCTCTCGTATCATTTTCGAGAGCCGCGCGAGGGTTATCGAACGCTCCGATCCGCTCACGCCGACGATCACGCCCGCCGGCTCACGCTCGTCAAAGGATTGAATCTGCTCGTTTGCGCCGCTCGCGAGAACCAAGTCTTCGATCCGGCGCTCGAAAGCCTGCTCGCTCGCGAGGAATCGAGGCTCAGGTCGATCGTCGACCACAAGCTGACGACCTCCGAACGACGCGCCGCGCGGAAAGGTCTGAAGAAACCGTTGTATTCGTATCAACGTGAAGGTGTGAACAAGTTTTTGGAGACGGGTCGGCTTTTGCTCGCCGACGACATGGGTTTGGGGAAGACGGCGCAGGCGATCGCGTGCTGCGATATTCTCCATCGTTTGGGTCGGGTTGAGCGGGGTTTGATCGTCACGCCGGCGTCGCTGAAGCCGCAGTGGAAGCGCGAATGGGGAGAATTTTCGCGGCTGCCGATCGAGATCGTCGACGGATCGCCCGCCGAGCGCGCGCGGTTCTTCGAAACGACGCGAAACGGTTTTCTCATTATAAATTATGAGCAAGTGATCCGCGATTTGGAGACGATCCGAGCCTGGGCGCCCGACTTCGTCGTTTTGGACGAGGCTCAACGGATCAAGAACTGGGCGACAAAGACGGCGCTCTCGGTGAAGGGGCTCAATCCCCGCTATCGGCTCGTTTTAACGGGGACGCCGATGGAGAATCGGATCGACGAACTCGCGTCGATCGTCGAGTGGGTCGACGAACTCGCCCTCGAACCCAAATGGAGGCTCGCGCCGTTGCACGCGATCCGCTCCGACGGACGGAAAGAAATTGTCGGAGTAAAACATCTGGATACGTTGCGATCTCGGCTCGCGCCGTGCATGATTCGGCGGGTCCGTCAGGAGGTGCTCGATCAACTTCCGCCGCGAACCGACGTCCGCACTCCGATCGAGATGACCGCCGCGCAGCGCGACGAGCACGACGATCTCATTCAGCCGATCCTTCAAATCATGCAGCGCTCGCTCACTCGTCCGCTCACGCAGGCCGAGTTCCTCAAATTGATGAGCCTGCTGACGATGCAGCGGATTATCTCGAACGGTTTGGCGCAAATGCATTTTGACGACGTTTGGCCGACGATCCGCGACCGAGCCCCCGACGAAACCGTGCTTCAGGGGCTCTCCGCCCCCAAGTTGATCGAGCTTCGAACGCTTGTGCGTCAACTTGTTTTGGAACAGGGGCGGAAGGTCGTGATCTTCAGCCAATGGAGAAGGATGCTTGCGCTCGCATATTGGGCTGTGAACGATATTTTGGCCGAACAGGGCCTTCGAGCCGGGCTCTTCACGGGCGCCGAGGGGGGTCGAAGACGGACGCAAAACATCGTCGAATTTCACGACGATCCGAGCTTTCGGATCCTCTTCGCGACCGATGCGGGGGGTGTCGGGTTGAACCTTCAGCACGCGTCGAATTGCGTGATCAATCTCGAATTGCCGTGGAATCCCGCGGTTCTTGAACAACGGATCGGCCGAATTTATCGCATCGGGCAAAAGCAACCGATCGACGTTTACAACCTTGTTTGCGAGGAGGGGATCGAATCGCGGATCGCGACGATTTTGGATTCGAAGCAGGCGTTCTTCAAGGGGCTTTTCGACGGCGATTCGGATTCGTTGCGGTTCGATCAATCGACGTCGTTCCTTTCACGTATTCAAAAGCTGATCGATCCTTCGTTGCTTTCGCCCAAAGCCGACACGGTCGCAGGGGACGATCAAACCGAGACGATCGACCTTTCCGAAGTCGATGTCGATATGGATTCGACCGAGGCGCTCGATTTGATGATCGATCGAGCCGACGAGGCGCTCGCGCTCGCGGCGAGCGAGATCGATTTATCTGAGAGCGCGATCGCGACCTCGAACGAGCGCGGGAAGATCGCTCATCGCGCGACGAACGGATCGATTGATTCAGCAGTCGATCATATATTGGATCCCGATTCTCACGCGGGCGAGCCGGCGAGCTTTGATCGTTCGGTCGATCGCGAGACGTCGATCGCGGCGCGAACCGGGTCCGATTCCGAGCCCGCTTCGGCGCCGATTCTTCCGCGCGAAGTCGCGCGGCTTTTCGGCGATATCGACGTTCGTCGCGAGCCTGGAGGCAAGGTGGTGATCGAGGCCGGCGCCGACGCCGCCGAGTCGCTGATCGCGCTTTTTCAGGGGATGGCCGGGCTGCTCAAGTCGGTCTCGTCGAAGCCCGACGAGGTCTAACACGACACCGCGGTGATCTTTCCAAATCTCGAAGATTGTGTCGAGATTGTATCGAGCACATTGAGATATGCGGATATGCAGACGCAGAATCTCTCAAAAACCCCTAAAAAACAAGCCGTTTCGCGCTTTCCGAACACCCCTCAATAAAAATCGAGAAAAACCGAAAACGGGTCTTGCAATCCGATTGCGCGGTCGTTGGCGTATGGAATTTAGACCGATCGACGTGATTCGGAACTTAACGATTCATTTATCGATCGATCGACTCTCGGCGGTTACCCCCCACCGCCCCCGCGTCGTCATCAGGTTTGGTTTGGGTCGTGCGAACGACTCTCCGGGAGGGCGAGGCGCCGACCGAGCCGGCTTTTTGTATCATTATCGTTTGATTCCGGGAGGGCGAGGCGCCGACCGAGCCGGCATTTTGAAAATCACCAAAACGAAGACGGCTCAACCGGCGGTTCGCAGTCCTTAAGAGATGCTCTTTGAATAATTCGGCTCACACGGAGGTTTGCCCT
>JAKBCQ010000130.1 GCA_021807585.1 Planctomycetota bacterium
CATGAACAAGCGGCGGCTGACCGCGCCCCGCGACGATCAATCCCTTGCCGGCGTTCGCACGAAGGTCGGAGGCGACCTCATGAACCCACCGATCGTCGACCTTCGTCCGACCGCTGATCGAATCGAGCGCCTCGCGGAGCGGAGATTGAGGTTTCCCCGTCCCCGGCGCCGAACCCCCGGCGATCGAAATCAGCACTTCCCTCGCCAGCGCCAGCGCGTAATCGACCACATGGCTCGACGCCTGCCGATACCGATGATCCGCCATGCCGCCGGTGAGCGAATAACGACTCTCTACCGCGTAAAGCCGGTTCATCTTGTCCGAGGTTCCGTCAATCCGCCGCGCGTCGGCGAAATCGCGGAGATGACGACCGCCGATATCTTCCACCCCAAGAATATCGGCGTCGAGCGTCAAAACGACCGCAGCCCGGTCGAACCGATACCTCGATACAACCGGAGCGCCGAACGCCAACGCCGCCCCACCCCGAGCGTTCGACGTGTCGATCGGCTCGTACGTGTACCACCGAGCAGCGGGCATCACCGACCGAATATGCCCACGAAGTAAGTCGATCGATGGCGAAGCCGTATCCTCGCACAAAATGTGCAGACCTCGCCCCTTATCGGCGCGAAGCGCGGCGAAATGCGCGCCCGCGAATCCGTCGTACGCCTCCCAGGTCGAAGGCTCCCCCTTGTGAAGTACGTTTCTCGATCGATCGGGATCGTACATATCAAGAACCGACGCCTGTGCGATCGCGTCGGAACAGCCCCCGCTATCGGGATGCTTGGGATTCCCTTCAATCTTGGTCGGACGTCCCTCGTGACTCTCAACCAAAACAGGTATCGCCGTACCGGGACGAGGCATCGCCGACGCATAAAAATTGGGCAGTCCGGGAACAACCTCGAGCGGAGGCTTGCTGTACGGCAATGCCTTGAACTCGGGCCGACGACAACCCGTAATTCCCGTCATCCCCGCCAACCCCAGCGACGCCGCCATCAAATGAAGGAACCGCCTCCGATCAATTCCCCCCGCCAAAAGCTCACTCATCGATCGGGGAAATCGCTCGTCCACCCACTCGCGAAACGCGGGCGAGTTCGCCAGCTCGTCAAGGCTGCGCCAGTAGCTTTTACCCGTGGGTTCAAGCCCGCTCCAAGACGTACACCCCTCTTCCATATCCTTATCTATGTTCATCTGTGGCATCCTGTGCACGATTCGGGCGCCTTGATCCGTGATCTCGCTTGCAAAATCCGACCCTCCTCGATCTGCGTACGTGCTTCGGGAGGCTGCCAGTTGAAATTCGTCGCCTCGTCGGGAGGTCGCAATTGCTCCTCGGGATGACGATGACAATCCAGACACCAGCCCATGCTCAAAGGCTTGTCATGCACCACCACCGGCATCTCGTTCACCTTGCCGTGACAGCTCACGCAACCGATCCCGCGCCGCACATGCACCGCGTGGTTGAAGTAAACGTAATCCGGGGTTCTATGAACCCGCTCCCAAGGGATCGCCGCCCCGCTCGACCAACTGACACGAACCGCCTCCAATTGCTCGCTCGTCGCCTTGATCGCCTGATGACAATTCATGCACGTCTGAGTCGGCGGGATCTTCGATGTGGGTGAAAGCTCAACGCCCGTATGACAATAAAGACACGACATCCCTAACCGCCCCGCGTGCTGTTCGTGAGAAAAACGAACAGGCTGAACCGGCGCGTACCCGACACGCGTATACAGAGGATGCCCATAATAATAGAGACCGGACACGACCAGGATGGCCGATAAGACACACCCCGCCACGATCCGACGCAGCAACGTATCCGCTGTCTTGCTGAATACAAGCGGCAAGAAGATCCTCGTTTCTCTCGCGAACGATTCTCGAGGGGGATGAATAAGGCGGCCGAAAAACCGCCGTTCGATCGAAGATTGTAGCGGAAATCCGCCCGTCCACAATGATTATCCGAACTGCTGAGAATGAAACCAGGTCAAATCGAACCCGCCGATGAGCGCCGATCGAAAAACCTAGGTCGATGATTCTTAATCACCGAGGGACGATCATCAAGCATGAGTCCAATGCGTGAAACCTCAAAACCGAGGAAAGCTCGTCCACAAACGATCTTCATCGATCCAAGTCTAATAAGATCTTTAGCGTTTCAATCGAAACGGCACAATCCCGGCCAATATTTCGGAGAGATCCTTCCCTCCATCAATCCGCGGCGTCGACTGTTTTAGCTCCAGGTTCAACTCCCGACGACGACGCCGCTCCTCACAACACTTTCACTTATCGTTCTGTCTTTATTCCGTTTAATCGAGTCTCACCGATAATCATCCATTGGTAGGAGGAAAACCTAGTGCTCTACACAAATACACATCGTTATATCGACGAATCAGGCTCGCAATCGCTCGCTCATAATCGATGCGCCTCGTGCATCTTGCGTGACGATGCTCATTCGATCGGCGCCGAGGCCGACCGCGATCGCTTTCCAGTGTCATCTCACTCGCAGGTAAAAACGCCTCCCAAACGGATCGATCTCACGGCGTGAAAATCGCTTGTTCGGAATGACGCATAGGCCAGGACTGTTCCAATTATTATCCACTCGGAGAACGGACGATTTGACTTGGCTTGCCGTTCCTTGCTTCGTGCATGCATTATTTCGGCGCGTGGAATCGGCGCGTTTTGCTTGCCTTAAGTCTTGATTTTGTCTAGTCTTGAGGGATATTCACGCGACTTGTCTTGGAGAGTCTGAATGCCGGCGGCGGGAGTCGAACCCGCACGAGGGTCACCCCTCAGAGGATTTTAAGTCCTCGGCGTCTGCCATTCCGCCACGCCGGCCTTGAAAATCGAACATCCTATCGCGAAGACGATCGAATCGATTCGCGATCAACCGATATGAATCGGAGCGAATCACTCCCTTCGCGCGGAGAACGAACGAGAATCGCACACTCTCCCCGTCGCCGAGAACAGCCCTTCTCATAGAGCGATTCGATCGCGTTCGGTTCGGACGACGACATTTCATCCTTCAACTCGTTCCGCACACTCAACATAATTCGCCGACCCCTGCGCTTCCAGTCGAAAGAACCAGAATCGTACCGATTCGTCCTCAAGTGACCGCGAATTGTCCTCCTCGAATCGCCCAAAATCCGGCGGTCCACGGTATCTTTAAAACCGCCGAGACGCTACACATTCACGCGTTATCACGAGGATTTGACGCCCCGGCGTCGACGCGTCGACTCGTCCGCGTTCAAGCTATTGTCGCCGACGCGCGCGATTTGCTAGCTTCAATGACACTAGACCCGAACCTTGAGACGGCTCTCCATGACTCCAGACATCGTGACAATTCCAGAGGCGGATCGCTCTCCCCAAACCACGAAGGTCGCGGTTCGACGTCAAAGGTCGTTTCAACCGCTCCGCGTCTTCGGATGGATCGTCTCACGGTTCATTCCCATCGCGGGTCTTTTGGCGCTGACCGTCTGGAACCTCAATCACTCGGTCGCGCTCGAAGAAGCCGATAAGGCGAAGTTCAAGGATGATTTGCTCTCGACGCGCCGCGCGATGGATCGGCTCGAGCACTGGCCTCCCAGTCCCAAGGCCGAAAAACTCGCGGCGCTGGGGCTTAGCCGGCTTGGTTACGCCGATCTCGCCGAGCCCCATTATCGCAAAGGGGCGAAACTCGACGTCGGCGAGCAATTTGTCCGCGCCTTCGGCCTTGTACGAATCGATCGGATCGACGACGCGATCGATTCGTACCGGACAATTCTGGCGACCCCAAATCTCGATCACACCAACGAGGTTAAGGCTCTCAGGCAATTATCCGGCCTTCTCATTCGGCAATCGAAATGGACCGAGCTGCTCAAAAACGCGGATCGACTGATCGAGATCCCCGGCGGCAAGACAATCGGTTATACGCTTATGGGACAAGTTCATTCCTTCATTAATCCCGACAATCCCAAGTTATTGATCGACGCATTTGAGAAAGTACTAGAGCTCGATCCCACACTGGAACGCATGCCTTTGCCGCGATCGTTTTTTTGGTCGAGCCTGGCCAAAGCCCACATCAAGGAAGGGAGATCGTCGGAATCGCGCAAGTATCTGGTGCGTGCGCTCGACGAAGGTAAAAGCAACTTGTCGGCGAAAGAATCGGCCGAGCTGTTAGGATTGTTGGGTGATAGCTACATGCTCGAGCAGGATCAGGACGAGGCTGAATCGTGCTGGCGTCAGGCTGTTCAACACGATCCCAGGGCGACTTCGTCGTGGCTCAGTTTGGGACGGCTGGAAATGCGCAAGGGGCGGTTCAAAGAGGCTCTGGTGATGCTGAAACGAGCGATCGATATCGACCCCGATTCGTTCGAGGCGCATTACGTGCTGAGTCAGGTTTATCGCCGCATGGGACGAATCGACGAAGCCAGGCAAGTCGAAAAGAACCTCGAGGCGGCTCGATTGAGGATGGCGCCGACACACGGGATGGGCGCCGACCCCGCGGCTCAACCGGCGCCCGAGCCGCGGACCCCCGCCGCAGATTCGAATCCAAAACGTTAAACCGACGGTTTCAGTCCATTCTAGCGTTCATATACTCGATCATGATAACCGCTCAATTCTTACATATAAATTTTCGTGAACTCGAATCGTCGATCGCATCGATCGCTCGGCGCCTCTTGGTTTGGTCGCGATTCTGGTCGGTCGTCGCGATATTCGCGGCGTGCGGTTGCGGCGGGGAATCGAATCGGAACGAGAAAAACGAATCGACTTCTCGCGAAGGAGCGGCGGCCGAGAGACGAGATCGCGCCGATCGTCCGCCCGGCAAAGCGATCGACGCACGGCGAGACGACACGGCAAGAGCACATATTGAATCCAAAGATATTCCTGACAAAACGGATAAGAGTCGATCGGTCGATTCAAAACCGGATTCGTCGATTCGGTTTCGCGAGGGGGCGAGCGAGGCCGGGATTCACTTCACGCATCAGAGCGGGAACAGTGCTGAAAAGTATTTTCCGACATCGAACGGAAGCGGGATCGCGATTTTTGATTACGACGGCGACGGCCTCGTCGATCTCTATTTTTGCTCGACACGGAACCTGCCGTTGGAGGCGCCGACGACGGCGTGCGGCAACAAGCTGTATCGCAATCGGGGGGACGGGACGTTCGACGACGTAACCGAGCTTGCGGGAGTCGGGTTTCGCGGGTTCAATCACGGAGTCGCTGCGGGTGACGTCGACGGCGACGGATTCATCGATCTGTTTTTGGCCAATATGGGTGCCGACGTATTATATATGAATAACGGAGACGGAACGTTTCGCGATGCCGGCGCGGCGAGCGGGGTCGCGGATACGCTTTGGTCGTCGGCGGCGGCGTTTCTTGATTATGACATGGACGGGAATCTCGATCTTTACGTCTCGCGGTACGGCAAATGGTCGATCGACGGCGACAACCCGTATTGCGGCGATAAACAGAAAGGAATACGTGTCTATTGTTCTCAGCAAACGATTCGACCCGAACGGAACGCGCTTTACCGCAATCGCGGCGACGGCGTGTTTATCGAGTCGAGCGAGGCCGCCAAGATCGCACGGAGCGACGGGAGGGGTCTCGGAGTCGTCACGGCCGATTTTGACGGCGACGGCGCGATCGACGTGTTCGCCGCGAACGATCAATGTCCAAATTTCTTGTTCATTAATAAAAAAGACGGTACGTTCGACGACGCGGGGGAGCTCGCGGGGGCTGCGCGGGCGGAATCGGGGGAGGTTATGGCGGGGATGGGAGTCGACGCCGAGGATGTGAACGGCGACGGTCGCCCCGAGTTGTTCGTCACCAACTTTCGTGAAGAGCCGAACACGCTTTATCTCAACGTCGACGGCAAAACGTTTCAGGATATCGGCGCGTGGGCGGGGATCGCGCGCGACAGCCTTCCCGACGTCGGCTGGGGGTGCGGGCTCGTCGATTTTGACGGCGATGGATATCCCGATATGATCGCATGTAACGGCCATATTGACGATAATCTCGCGTTATTGGGTCAGGACGTTCCGCAGGCCGAACTTTCCAAGATCTGGCGGAACACGGGGGAGGGGAAATTTCGACTCGTCGCGGGCGCGGGGGATTTTTTTGATCGTCCGCACGTGGCTCGCGGGGCTTCGTTCGGCGACCTTGACGACGACGGGCGGATCGACGTCGTGATCGGTTTAATGGACGCCCGGCCCGCGTTATTATGGAACGAGTCGAAATCGGGGGGTTGGATTCGACTCGATTTGATCGGGCGGAAATCGAATCGAGACGCGATCGGCGCGCGGGTTGAGGTTCGCGCCGGTGGGCGTTCGATTTGGCGGCAGGTGAAGGGGGGGGGAAGCTATCTGGCGTCGAACGATCGACGCTTGACGATCGGATTGGGGTCGAACGAGACGGTCGAAGAAGTTCGGATCGATTGGCCGAGCGGGGCGCGGTCTTCGGTGCGGGGGATGAAATCGGGGGAATCGCGGATCGTCCGTGAGATCGACGCCGACCGATTTAATTCGATGATCAAAGAGAAATCGGGCGATTCGACAAAACATGCGGAAGGTATAAAGGAATGAAAATCCGAGGGAAAGACGCGGCGTTGTTCGTCGCGACGACGATTCCGATCATTCTGGGGGCGATCCTGGCCGCGATTTCGATCGGCACCCCCGCGCCGCGGAATCTTGAGGAGATTGCCTCGAAGATGCAGGCGGGGGAGTTCGACGTCGCGTTGCACGAGCTGGATACCTATTTGCGAGAGAACGCCGCGGATAATCGCGCCAAATTGATGACGGCGCAGACGATCATCGAACGGATCGAGTCGGAGAAAAAGAAGGACGATTCGAAGTCGAACAGGAAATACGAGTCGGAATGCAAACGCGCTCTTAAGTATTTGGAAGCGACGCGATTTAAAGATTCACGCAGGCAAGCCGAGGTCGCACTTTGGAAGGGTAAGTCGATGTACCACGCGGGACGGTGGGGACTCGCCGAG
>JAKBCQ010000131.1 GCA_021807585.1 Planctomycetota bacterium
GATCGATGTCGTCGGGCTTGAGCGCTTTCTCTTCGAGTTCAAGCGCCTTTTCGAGATGCGTCTCGGCCTCGGCGTAAAGGCCTCGCGACGTTTCCATCAAACCCAAACCGACGAGCGGCGAAGCCCGCTCGGTGATCGTGAATTCACCGGGAATCTTCTTCTGGATTTCAATCGCGCGTAAATACATCGGTTGGGCGATCGGAAACTTCGCGAGCATCCGATTCGACTCGGCGAGCATCGTCAGCGACCGCGCCACACGATGATCGTCGTCGCCGAAACGCTCGGCCTCATCGAGCGCCTTCACGTAAATCCCCGCCGCCTTATCGAAATACCCCTGCTGAAACGCCTTCGTTCCCGCGTTCTGCATCAGCCGCCAATTACGATCGTCGCGCGGCCTCGGCTTCGGTTTCGCTTTGGATTTCGTCGCCGGGCCGGGACCAAGCATCAGCGCGGCGATCAGCAACCATCGCAATCGATCGATCCGTTTTCCGCCGGCCGCCGCGATCGTCATGGAATGATCCGATAATCAAGAAAGGAATATGAACGATATTCAAGCATTCATTCAGGCTTACCGCATCACGATCTACTTAAGGAAGAATCGCGATGATCCGAACGGGGCCTCCCGAGCCTCCTTTAATCTTCATCGGCAGCGCGATCAATATGGCCCCCGAAGCCGGCAGTTTGTCCAGATTGGCGACGTTCTCGAGCCCGTAAATCCCGGCGTTATTGAGGACTTGATGAGTGTTGAAATCGCGCGACGGACCGTGATCGAGGCTCGCGGTGTCGATCCCCACCCCGGCGACTCGACGCCGCGCCAACCACAGCGCCGCGTCCCCCGCGATCCCAGGAAAATGTAGATTTTCAACATCCCCCGATACGTCGCTCCCCAGATAACGAGCCTTGTCGGGCCAGTATCTCCCCCAACCCGAGCGAACCAAAACGATCGTTCCCGGTGCGATCGGACCGTGATCATCCTCCCACGCCTCAATATCACCAACCGTCAATTCGTGATCACGATCTCGCATGCAGTGATCCGAGATATCGACGACCGCCGCGGGAGCGATCAATCGATCAAGCGGTATTTGATCGACGGTATTCTTCCCCCTGCCGAAATGAATCGGTCCGTCGATGTGCGTCCCGCCGTGCTCGCTCGCCGAATAAACCGCCGAGGCGTACCAATATCCTCCGGGAGATATCCCCCATTTCGTTTTACGCCACTGAAACGACTGATCGGTCGGCCAATAAATCGTCTGTTCGTCAAACGAATACGTCAGATCGATCGCCTTGGCGGCGAGATCCGCCGCGGCGATCCCAAGTGCCGTACGACGTTCGGCTTCGGTCGCGCCGCTCTTCGCCGCCGCCACGACCGCGACGGCTTCAGCCCGCTTCACTCCTCGAATCATCGCAGCCGGCGTAATCATCGAAACGGCGCACGCCGCGACGACCAAACCCGCGATCAACGACGCCGATCGACGCCGAAAACATAACTGGAACCGATGCGCATGACGGGTCATCATGGAAAAGCTCCCCGAATAGCTCCGATTCCACGCACGATCTCATCGCGAAGCGACGGGACGAACTCGCGACGACCTAAACCGTCTTTATACTCTTTAGGCCGATCGTACGCGAGCGATTTGTTCTCGATCCGGATATTTTGTCGAATCGATTCGACGAATACCGGCCGATTCAATGCTTGATCGCGACGATCGACACATCATAATATCGTATAATCACATACGATAAAGCAACCGCCGCAACCCGCCGATCAATTCGAGTCGATCGTGAGGCTCGGGTTGTTCCTCGATATGATCATACAAATCGTTGATAAGTTGCAAACCGCGCGGCAGTCGGAGCGAGAAAACCGCCGCGGCTTCGGCCTCGACCTGGCGGACCCGTTCGCGCGAAACGCCGAGCTCGTCGCCGATTTTGCCGAGCGTCTCGCGTTCCCCCCCCACGCCGAGCCGGCGACGAATAATCGTCGCGGTATATTCCCCCGCGTCGAGCTCGATCCGCTTGAGCAACGGCTCGATGAGCCGGGTGAGGATCTCTTCAAAATCGGGATCCGATTGCGATTCGAGCACGCGATCGATCCAGCCGACGACGGCGCCGATCTCCGCCGGAAAAACCCGGACGACATACTCATTCGACCTCGGCGTATTGATCAAATAGCGGCAAACCGAAAGGATGATCCGCATCGACTGGCCGAACTTCATCGGACCGAACGATTTGTGTTCACGAATTTGATCGATCGTGCGCGACGTGAAGAACGAAAACGGCCGACGCCAGAGGCTTTTCGTCAGGTCAAGCAGCCGCGGCGCGTAGCGACCGATCGGTTCCAGGTCGAGATCGTGATCGTTCACGATTCGGCCGCAGAGCCGCCATTGTTCGGCGGTCAGATCGGAGGGATCCGCCGGGAGCGAAACGACCGAGTCGGTCGCGGCCTCGTCGCGCCGAGCCGCCGCGGCACGCGGTCGGATCGACTCGCCCACCGCCGACGAAACGAACTCGCGCGGCGAACTTTTCAATCGCGCATCCAGGCGCGTAAGAATCTTCATCAGCGAATTCAGCTTGTTGACTCCAATTCCTTTTCGCTTGCCGAGTTCGTCGAAAGGGATCGCCAAAAACTCGCCGACGGTCGCCGACATTAATACGCGTGGTATATATCGGTCCATTGGAACGAGCAGCGTGTCGAACGATCGCCCGGTAAGATCGCGCGGCGCCTGCGCGACGATCCGACGACGAATCTCCTCGTACCGCTCCCCAAGCTGTTCGGTCGCCTGCTTCTCGATCATTGTCTTGACGCCCGGTCGTCCGCGCTTTCGCGGAGCGACGACGACGATCGGCTTCGCTTTCGGCTTTCGACCCCGCTTTTTGGGGATGATCGCCGCGGCGGGCTGCTCCCGCGCAACGCGCTCGACTTTCGCGCCTCGCTTCCCTTTGGCGGCTCGCAACGCAGGAGCGGAGCGATCGTTCATCTTCGCGCCCGATCGCTTCGGTTGCGATCCCGCCGAACTCGCCGCCCGACCAAGAAGATCGAGCAGTCTTTGCATGTCTCCCCGCTTGAACTCATGCGCCGACAAAATGTCGTCGAATTTCGTTTTAACAACCTGTTGAACCGTCATCTCCAACAACTGCTTCGGCAAACCCGCGTCCCGCGACTCCGCCCAACGCGACAGCGGCGAAGAACGTATTTGGTCGTTCTCGATCGCCGCCAGCCGCTCGCGAACCATCCCATACGCACGCATCAGATAAAAGCTTGACATCGCACCGACTCCCGGAACATCATCCTATATTGAACGAATATCGCGACCCGGCGCGACGCGAATCATTTTGATGACATCTCGACTTCAATTGCAAGATCCCACTTCCGAATATTTCCAAAAAAAATTGATCGCGGTTTTTCCACCACGCGTACCCAACCGACGACCAGGAAAAATACGAAAGACAAGGAGCTTCGATGACCGACACGATTCGACCAAAGTCGATCGAACGATTCCAAGGCGCTCTCGTCGGACTCGCCGTCGGCGACGCGCTCGGCGCCACCCTCGAATTCCAGCCGCAAGGTTCGTTTCAACCAATTAACGATATGCTTGGAGGAGGACCGTTTCGGCTCGACCCGGGACAATGGACCGACGACACTTCCATGGCGCTTTGCCTCGCCCAAAGCTTGATCGAAACCAACGGCTTCAACCCCCGCGACCAACTCCAACGCTACGTCGACTGGTGGAAACACGGAAAACTTAGCAGCATCGGTCGCTGTTTTGATATCGGAAACACCTGTCGCGCCGCGCTCGCGCGTTTTTTACACGAACCCGAAGATTATCCGGGTTCCTCGCACCCCGCCGCCGCGGGAAACGGATCGCTCATGCGTCTCGCCCCCATTCCACTCTTTTTTTCCTCCGATCCCCGTCGCGCAATTGAATTCGCGGCGCTCGGCTCGCGAACCACCCACGCCGCCGTCGAGGCCGTCGATGCATGCCGATATTTTTCGGGATTGATCTTAGGCGCGCTCCGCGGCGCGCCTCGCGACAAACTACTCGCGCCGTTCTATTCGCCCGTTCCAGGGCTTTGGGATGAAGAACCCCTCGCGCCAAAAATCGCCGAAATCGCCGCGGGATCGTTCCTCAAAAAACAACCCCCGATGATCCGCGGAACAGGCTACGTCGTTGATTCGCTCGAAGCCTCGCTCTGGGCCTTCGCTCACGGAGATTCCTTCCGCGACGCCGTTCTCCTCGCCGTCAACCTCGGCGACGATTCCGACACCACCGGCGCAATCCTCGGCCAACTCGCCGGAACCTATTACGGAATCGAATCAATCCCCCAGACATGGCGATCACGCATCACAATGATTGATCTCATCGTTTCATTCGCCGATCGTATCCACCGGCTTTCCCGCTTCGACGACCCGGCGTAAATATCCCCGATTTTTCTGATGCACATACGACCGATTCTTGGCATGATTGAACGCTTTCGACGTATCTTCCTCGAAAGAGCGCGATACCGAACGCAAGGGGGGATTTATGACGACACTCAAAGGTTCCGACGACGCGATCGATAACTCGAGAACCGGATCCCCCTCGCCTCCGACATCCGACGTCGAGCGCGCCCCCGCCGCGGCGGGCCGAGTCGCATCGGTCGACGCCCTCCGCGGCCTGACAATCTTTTTGATGGTTTTCGTCAACGATCTGGGTCAAGCCGCTCCCAAATGGTTGCACCACATTCAACCGCCCGACGCCGACGGCATGACGCTAGCCGACGTCGTTTTTCCCATGTTCCTCTTCATCGTCGGCGTCTCGATCCCACTCGCGTTCGATCGCGCACGCGCCGAGCGAAGATCGCCGTTCGCTCGTCTCTTTCATATCATCACACGCACGCTAGGCTTGCTGTTGATGGGTGTGATCTCAAACGACGGCGCCGCCGATCGACGGCTCGGCGCCCCGCTTTGGGAATTGCTCGCGTACATCGCGATCATTCTCGCGTGGTGTGTCGTACCAAAAGAACATGGTTTTAAACGTAAATGTTTTTTGTTTCTCAAAGCGATCGGCGCGGCGGGGTTGATCGCGCTTTTGGCGATCTTTAAAAGCGATCCCCGCCCCACCGACGTTTTCCTCTACGGCAGGATCGACGATTGGACCCGGCTGCAAACAAGCTGGTGGGGGATCCTCGGCCTCATCGGTTGGGCGTACCTCACGGTTTCGATCCTCACGCTGATCCTGGGGCGGAGACGCGAACGGCTCGTCGGTGCGATGTGGCTTCTTATGATCATACATATTGCTTTGCACCAGGGAGGGTTGCTGCGAAAAGTGGAGGATAAACCGTGGCTCGCCGCCGCGGCGCCCTTGCTTCACGCCGCCGAACGAACGTCGGGCGCGGTCGGCAAATACGTGAGCTTCGCCGACGCGACGGGCTCGCTCGCCGCGATCGCGATGGCGGGATGCGTCCTCGGGTCGATCCTCGTCAAAGGAAGCGACGTTTCCTCACATAAAGATCGAATTGCATGGTGCCTCACGTTCACGATCGCGCTCTTCGTCGCGGGATGCCTTACGGATTCGTTCGAGGGGATCAACAAGATCGCCGCGACTCCCGCGTGGTGCTTCTTCTCGGCGTCGGCCTCGGCTTTAATCTTCTTATTCCTTTATTTTTTGATGGACGTCGCGCGATTGCGCGGCTGGGCGTTCGTGATTCGACCCGCGGGAGCGAACCCGCTCGTCGCGTATTTCTTGCACCCGATCCTCATCTGGAGCGTCCCCCTCGCGGGTTTCGGCGATCGCGTTTTCGCCTATAAACATGCGATCGATCCCCGCTTGGTCGTCGGAGGGTCGCTCGCTACGGCGATGTTCACGTGTCTCGCCGCGGGAGCGCTCGGGCTTCTCGGACTGCGAACCAAACTTTAATCAAACATCCTTGATGTTCTCTGAATTTCTACAATCTTAGATCTGGATTCATAAGGAAAGCGAGCGAGTGGCGTCGCGTCGCCGGCAATCCCGGCGACGCCCTCCCCTTATCGATCGATTTTGATCCGATGAATCGTCGACGCGCGGGCGGGATCCCGCGCGTCGATAAAAATCACTTTTGTTTGCATATGCTCATTTCAACGCGTCGAGCGCCGCCGCGGCGGCGTCTTGAAACGCCCTCCGCGGCTCGGAAGCGTCCGAATTGGGGAAGTTCGCGCGCTGAACCATCATGATATAAATCCGTTTTTTGACCGGGTCGATCCACGCCTGCGTTCCGTACGCTCCGCCGTGGCCGAACGACCCCGGAGAGAGCGCCGCGGTGACTCCGCTCGGCTCGCGCACCACGCACCAACCGAGGCCCCAGCCGTTCCCTTCGGTAAAGCCCGTCTTGAGGCTTCCCGATTGAACCGAGGTCATCAACTTGACCGATTCGGGCTTGAGATAACGCTTGCCGTCAAATTCTCCGTCGTTCAAGATCATCATGCAGAAAATCGCGTAATCGGTCGCGGTCGAAAAGAGCCCCCCGTTCGCCGCGGGATAACGGTCGCGACTCGTCGGATTTTGACGATTGAGCAGGCCGATCTCGGCGAGCTCAAGTTCCCCCTTGTCCGTGCGTCGATACGACCGAGCAAGCCGGGGAAGCTGATTCTCGGCGAGGTAAAACGTCGTGTCCTTCATCCCCAGCGGCTCAAATAGCCGACGCGTCACAAACTTATCAAACGATTCTCCCGCGACGATCTCGACGATCCGCGCCGCGGTGTTGATCCCCGATTGACAATAAACCCACTTCGATCCCGGTTCAAACGCGACGGGCTTGGAAAGATAAATCGGAATCAGATCCGCGAGATTCTTGATCCCTCGAGCCTCGGCGGCCGAAGCCTCCCCCATCCCCGATGTATGCGTGAGCAGATTTCGAATCGTCTCGCGTGCCGGCTTGCCGTCCTTCGTTTTAAGGTTTTTGAACTCGGGGATGTACTTTTCGACCGGAT
>JAKBCQ010000132.1 GCA_021807585.1 Planctomycetota bacterium
GGCGGCCGAGCGAGACCTGCTCGGCCTCGTAGACGATCCCCATCCCGCCGCGACCGACCTCGCGAATGATCCGGTAATCGCCGAGCTTTTCGAACGCGGCGATGCGAATCGGCACGGTCGGCTTGTCGATCGTCCGGCCGACGCTCATCGACGGATCTTCGCCCGACTCATCGACGAACGCGATCTTCTCCATCATCGCCATCGCCGGGAAAACTTCGCGTATTTCGCCCGCGAGGCTCGGGTGACGATCGATATATTCCTTGAGCGAAGGCCGTTCGCCTGCTCGATACCGCTCGAGGAACTCCTCGGCGAGCTCGAGAACGACGCCGGATCGTGATTCGGAACCCGATGTGGACACGTTCAAATCCCTCCCCTCTTCGATCGGCCCACCGATCTCGATTCAAAACGCCTCAAAGCCGGGGATGTTGGTGAGAATCTCTTTCAGGCGTTTGATCGCACGGAGATAACGGCTCCCCGCGCCCGCCTTGGAAAGACCGAGAACCGACGCGATCTCGGCGGTGCTAAGCTGTTCAAAATGCTTAAGCGCGAGGACCTCGCGATCGATCGGGTCCATTCCGTTGAGCGCGTCTTGGACGAGCATGCGGGTTTCGATTCTGATCGCCGCGAGTGACGGGGACGTGAACGTCCCTAAAAACTGAGCCGCGAGCGAGACCGAATCGGCCATCGGAAGCCCTCCACGGTGGAGCGTTACCTCGCGATCCGCGTCGCGCATTTGTGTTCCAAGATGCCTCCGCTGAATTTCGGCGAGCTTGAGTTCGGTCATCCGACGCATCCACACAAACAGGGGCGTCTGAGGTTCCTTCGCGTAATCCGCTAGTCGATTGGAGATCGCGATGAACGACTCTTGGAGGATATCGGAATCGTCGACTCGACCTTGCAGGCGCCTGCTGAGCCTGAGGTGTACCATCATTTTGAGCCGATCGCGGTGCATCGAAAAAAGCGCGCGGAGCGAGTCCTGATCGCCCGCGACGGCGCGGCGCAACAATTCGATCGTTTCGTCGTCGTTCACCGGTGTTTCGTATCCCATACTCTTATTAAGTGCGATTCCCAGCCGATCGTCTTCATCATGCTCCAGAAACGCGATCGAAAGAAAGCGATCCCTTTCAATCCGATTTGTTATGTTATGTTTTTCACGATGATTCACTGGATTGGGGTGTTCTTCGCGGGGGGATGCGCGTCGGTCAAATCATTGAAGATGTGGTGATTTGCGGACCGGGGTCGATGAGTTGATCAGTCGTTTCGCGAGCGGAAGACCGTCGATTCGTCTCATAATCTTATTTGTCTGATCACACGGCTTACCGGAAAGTTCCACGGCCCAAATCCAGATCATCACAAATATAAATTACCATAAGGTTTGATCTCTCGGTTCATAAGTCGACCTCGCCTGATTCTGATCGGGAGGAAGATTCACTCGGGACCGCGGATCGAATCCATCAAGCAAAGCGCACCCCGGCGCCGTAAAGCGCTTCGGGCGCGGGATGATTGAACCCGCCCCCCATGCGCTCGATCCGCCGCGATGCGAAGAGATCTTCTCGGCATGCCTCGGCCGATCGATCGATCCCGCGATCACGCCGCGGTTTTCTTCGATTCGATCAGCTCGACGATCTTGCCGATCGAATCGAGGTGATCGATTCCCGCCTCGTGCGCCTCGACCAAAACGCCGAACCGCTCTTCAAGAAACGTCACCAGCTTGAGCGTGCCGATCGAATCGAGAATCCCTCCCGTGATCAACGGAGTTTGATCGGTTAACTCGCCCGGATCCTCTCCGGGGAGAAACTCGTTGAGCACATAATTATGAATAACACAGCGAACTCCGTCGGTCATCGCGGCCTCCCGATCGATAAAGGGATAACGACTCCAGATCAATCAAGCATGTTGATGTTTGCATGCCCTGTGGGGACAAGAACGCGTTCGAGGTTTATCGTCCTGGCGTTGTCGTCGCGTTCAACCGCCAACGGCTCGATGAACGCCTCGTGGAGCACGCGTCCGGTCATCGTCGAGGGGATCGCGACGTCGAGCAATGCGAGCGATGTCGGCGCGATGTCGCGAAGATCGGCCTCGATACGATCGCCGGGTCGGACTCCCGGCGCATCGATCGCGACGACCCCTGACAAGTAGTGTGTGGCGGGGAGATCGGGATCGACCTCCAGGAGATTGTCGCGCACCCCCACGCCCCATTTCGCCTGCGCCTGGTATCCGTCGGCCGAGAGCGCCAGGATATCGGCGATCCCGTCGGCGACGGGATCGAGGTCGTAACGCTCGGCGACGTCGAAAACCTCGCGAAAAAGCCTGACGTCGGTCTCGGGATCGCGAACCTCTCGAAAGATATCGATGATCTCACGTCGAAGTCGTTGCGCCGCGTTTTCATTCTGACGGACGTCGTCGGTGAGGAAGACGCATCCGCTCAGTTGTCCGAAAGGGGCGTAGGCGACCGTTCTGCGCCAATCGCAACCGACCTGGCCGAGGATCGATCGCGGCCTGCGCCGCGCCGACGCCGTTCCCGGCGTGTGGTGATGATCGATCCAGCGACGGAACCGATCGGCGATCCGATGCGCCCGATAACGAAACCTTGTGCCGTACGCGAGCCCTTTTTGCAGGCCGTGGCGGCGTAGCAGGCCGTTCACGTTGACGAGCGCGCGACACGGCCCGAAGCCGTGATCCGAGAGCGCGATCACCGCGGCCTGACGTCGCGAAGCGAGCTCGAGAAGAACCCCCACGCTATCGTCGAGCGCCTTCAAGCAGCCGACGACCTCGTCGGTCCATGCGGGTTGATCGACCCCGGTGTCGTCGATATTGAGATAAGGCCATAAACGATGTTGCAGGCTATCAAGGTTATGAAAATGAACAAGCATCGCCGACCAATCGACGCTTCGATCGGCGAGAAGCGCCGCCTCGGCCTGGGCGCGGAAAATCGCGCGGTTGAGCGCCGCCTGGCCTCGAAGTTCGTCGAGCGATCGCGGCCTGCGTTTCCAAACAATCGCGTTCGTATATTCAGGGATGAGCCTGCGAACATCGGCGGCGAATTCGGGGCATTGCGCGAACGCCCAATCGAGCCCCGGAGCGTCCGATCCCGCGACCACGATCCCTTTGACCTTGGACGGAGGGTACGTCATCGGCAAGTTGAGACTGACTACCTCGCGATCGTCGGCGTCGAGGATCTCCCAGATCGTCGGCGTCCGCACCCGAGTCGCATCGTTGGGACGAATCGACTTATTTACAGAATCCACATAATAAAATTCATGGATTCCATGTTCGGGGGGTTCGGAACCGGTCGCGAACGAGGTCCAGGCGACGGGAGTCACCATCGGGGCGCTCGACCGGAGCGAGCCGACTGCGGATCGACGCCAAAGTTCGGCGAGATTGGGGAGCCAGCCGCGCTCGAAGCCCGGCTTAAGCACCGCGGTCGTTCCGCCGTCGAGGCCGAGAAATAAGACCCTGGTAAGGGGCGCGGGCATCGCAAACGCCTTGTGGGAAAAACGGCAACGTGTTATTCGAAGCGACGGCGAACCTGGCTGAACTGCCGGGATCGTCTCTGGAGTCGGCGAAGGTCGTCGTCGGGCGGAAAGAGTAACGTACCGACGATATCGGTCAATCCCGACTTTTGGGCTCAAGCGGTCGTACAGGATGCGACGATAAGAGCGGTTACAGGGGAGCGGGTGGGTTCCCCGGCCGAGGAGATCGTGATTCATGATGGATCGAACTTTCACGACGATTTCGGCCGCGGCGCGGGGATTTCGATCGTCGTTCGCGGTGTGGCTGACGGCGGGATGTCTCGCAATGATCGCAGGTTGCGCGAACATGCGCGAGGCCCGCGAGGCGGATCGAATACCCCAATTCGGAGTCGTCGACCCCAATCAGCCGCGCGAACTCGAAATGGTTTCCCTCCCTCCTTATACCGTCGAGCCGCCCGACGAACTGGAAATCAGCGCTCGGCCCGCGAGCCTCGAATTACCGATCACCACCCCCACCGTCCAACAGGATGGAGTGATTGATCTCGGCTTCTTTGGCGAGGTTTACGTCGCGGGTCTCACGCTCCCGCAAATCGAGCGTAAAATCGAGATCACGCTCCACAGGCACGTCCAGGAGCGCAAGCTTAAACTCGATCAGCCGATCCAAGTCTCGGTGCGATTGGTTAACGGCAGTGCCAGCAATTCGTATTACGTGCTGGGAACCGTGACGACGCAGGGCAAGTTCCCGATCACCGGGAATGAAACCGTGCTCGACGCGATCCTCACCGCGGGGCTGCGATCAAACAGCTACCCCGAGAAGGCGTATCTCGTCCGACCCCACCCCCCGGGTGAGCCCGAGGAGATCCTCCAGATCGATTGGATCGGCATCAAGGAGCGGGGCGACGCGCTCACGAATTATCAAATTATGCCTGGAGATCGAATCATCATCCCCGGCAAACGCGCACCGGGATTGCTGAGATCGCTCTTCAGCGGCGGATGAGCGCGACGACGTGTGATTCAAGATCGTTTGATCAACAATCACACGCAAGTGTTCACTTAACAACGGCCTCGTCGGGTTCGATCGCCTTCGCGGACGCGAAGCGATCGAACCGGCGCGACGCGAGTCGATCGGGGATCGCGGTCGAGCCTTCTCCCCGGCGAATTCGCCGCGCCCAATCGACGAGCGCATCATAATCGCCGTCCCCTTCGATCAGTCCCAGCCATGTCGTCGTTTCGGCGGTGACGATCACCGCGACGTTCGCCAGATCGCACGGACCCAAACACCCCGAGATCGTCAGTTGCACGCCGCGATTAAGCTTCTCGGCCTTCCAGATCGCCTTGATCCGTTCGACCGGAACCGCGGGATATCCCCGATCGGTTCGGCCGCAACAGCATCCGTTACAAAACATCACCTGCGCGACCGATTTGATTCGCGTCGCGATCTCCCCCCCGGTCGCTGCTCCAAGCGTTTCCCCGATCGTAGCCGTCGCTTCATGAGCCATTAAAATTCAATTCCTCGTTGCGCCTTGATTCCCAGTTTATAAGGATGTTTGATTGGAACGACCTCCGAGACCAGATCGGCCGCCTCGACGATCGCCTGAGGCGCCCCCCGCCCGGTCAAAACGACATGGAGCCGCGGGTCGCGCGATTTCAGCAGTTCCACCACCGGAGCGGGGTCGAGATACCCCAGCTTCATCACCACGTTGATCTCATCCAAAATCACCATATCATATTTACCTGAAAGAATCGCTTCCTTCCCCGTCTCCCAGATCTTGAGCGTCGTCGCGATATCCTGCGCCGGGTTTTTGGTGTCCCAGGTAAAGCCGTCCCCCATCGGACGAATCTCGATTTCGGGTAAAAGACGATCGGCGAATTTCTTCTCCCCCGTCTTCCATTTTCCCTTGATGAACTGAACCATGAAAATCTTGAATCCGCTCCCGAGCGCGCGAAACGCCAGGCCCAGCGCCGCGGTCGTCTTGCCCTTGCCGTCCCCCGTGTAAACGACGACAAGACCGCGCCGCTTCTTGGGCTCGGGAGGCGCCGCCGATTCCGCCGTTTCGACGCCGTCGGATTCAACAATCTCTTCATCGCTCATGTGCTAATCAACCTCCGTTTTCATCATAGATAGAAATTGTCTTGATGTTTTAGCATCTATTTGTTTTTTTATTAACTTGCTCGATCGAGGAGCGCGGCGCGGACCGCTTGCGAGAGACGCGCTCCTTCAAGGCGATCGAGCGAACGAAATCGCGCGTGCGGACCCCACGCGTCGGCGAGCCCGCGCGATCGGCCGAGCCGGACGGCGCCCGCTTCGGTGTCGACGATCAAACCCGCGATCCCCGATTGTCCCAAAAGCCGCGCGCGATCAAGAGCGTCTTGATGAGGATCGCCTCCCGCGTCGAGCGGAACGTTACCTCGACCGTCGGTAAGAACGACGACGAGCGGCTCGATCCCGCGCGACTTTCTTTTCGCCCGAGCGATCAAATCGATCGCCGCCGCAAGCCCACGCGCCAGCGGTGTCGCTCCGCCGATCGGCAGATCGGCGAGCTTCCTAGCCGCTACTCGAACGCTTCGCGTCGGCGGCAACGCAACACTCGCCCCGACACCACCGAACGTGATCAATCCCACCTGATCGCGCGCCTGATACGCATCGACCAGTAGCGAAAGGATCGCCCCCTTCGTCTGCGACATCCGCTTGTGCGCCCCCATCGATCGACTCGCGTCGACGACGAAAAGGATCAGCCTCCTCGGAGTAGACGACCGTCGTTTCGCCCTTAAATCGATCGTCTCGACTCGGAGCGGTTCGATCGCAACGCCGTCGTTAACTCTCCCTCTAGCAAGCTGATGCGGCGCCGCGGCGCGAATCGTCGCGGTCGTCGCGAGTTCAAACGAACCGCCCCGATAAGGCTCCGACCGACTGTAACGCCCGCCTCGTCCCGCCGATCCCCCATCCCCCTTGCGCGACGATCGCCCCGAACCGACGCGCCGGCGGCGCCGAAACGAATCTTGATCTCGATCAATCTTAATCCCATGAAACTCACCGGCGGCGAACGATTCGCTTTCGTTTGATTCGTCGGTTTCCCCCTCGCTCGGCTCAGCGGACGATTCCACCGAAGAATTCTCGGATGAACTTGTAAAATCATCCCATCGTGACGAATCTTTTGCGCTCATTGCGTTTGATGTTTTCGGCCGGTGGGATGCCGTTTGATTCGAGCGGGGGCGCGATTCGGGTTCGCGATCGGTTCGCGATCGATCGTCGTGGGAACGGTCGGGACGGTCGGGGTCGGGGTTCGGCCGATCGGTCCGAGTGCGACGATGCGCGAGTGCGAGCTCGGAGACGAGATCGACGTCGGCGAGCGTCACGACGGTCCTTCCCTCGTAAGCCGCAAGCGCCGCGGC
Organism: Planctomycetota bacterium; assembly: GCA_021807585.1. Lineage (GTDB taxonomy): Bacteria > Planctomycetota > Planctomycetia > Isosphaerales > Isosphaeraceae > JAKBCQ01. The sequence goes on from JAKBCQ010000132.1 coordinate 6,867, forward strand.
GGCCTTATAAATCGTCAGATCGGCGCGCATTCCGTCGGCGCCCTCGCGGGCGCAGAGGTGGCAAATCGTCG
>JAKBCQ010000133.1 GCA_021807585.1 Planctomycetota bacterium
CCCTTCCGCTCGCGGTCGGCGCCGGTGAACGCGCCGCGGATGTGGCCGAATAGCTCGCTTTCCAGGACGTTTTCGTTGAGCGCCGCGCAATTGAGAGGAACGAACGGCTTGTTCCTCCTCGGGCTGTTGTAGTGGAGAGCTTTCGCAACCAATTCTTTGCCCGTCCCGCTTTCGCCAAAGATCAACACCGTCGCCGAAGTCGGGGCGATCTGTCTTAAACGATTAATCACTTGATTCATCGATGCCGAACCGCCGACGACTCCTTCGAAGCCGAAGCGTTCGTTGAGCCTGCGTTTGAGTTCGGCGTTCGAGCTTGCGAGGCGTTGCGATTGCGACGCCTTATCGATGATCGCGCGGAGTTCGTCGATATCGACGGGTTTGATGAGATACGCCGAAGCGCCCGCCTGGATCGCGGTGACCGCGGTCTTGATCGTTCCGTGCCCCGTGAGGATGACGACCTCGGCCTCGGGAAGCTCTTGTTTCGCCTTGGCGAGGATATCGAGCCCGCCGACGTCGTTCATCACGAGGTCGCTGACGACGATGTCGAAATTCTGTTCTTCGATCAGACGGAACGCCTCGCGTCCTCCCGTCGCGACGGTGCACTCGTAGCCGACTCGTTCGAGCGCCTCGGCGACCGCTTCGGCGTGCGGAGCGTCGTCGTCAACCACTAATACGCTGATGCGAGGATCCATGGAAATGGAACAATTCCTTATATCTGAGGATAAACGTATTATTAAACGACTGCGGCGGTTCGGCCGTGCGGTAGGCCGATCGCTTCGCGCCGACGTTCAATTTTACCCTCGACGCGTGAAAAGAGGACGGCGCAATCGTCTTGAAATCGAACGATTGGTCGGATTGAGGATGATCATCGCAAGCGGGATCGATTCGACGGTGTTGCGCTTAAGTGATCGATCGAACGGCGTGCGGGGCGAGCGGTTGGGCGCGGGTTATTCGCTCGCGGTAGCTTCGGATGAGGGGGGGGCGATCGATGAAGCGAGCGTTGTTTCTTGTTGAATCGCTTCTTCGACGATCGATTCGTGATAGATTCCGATCGCTCTGAATTTCGCGTAGCGGCGATCAAGGAGCGTATCGAGGTCGAATTCGACGAGTTCACGGAGTGAACGGATCAGGTACGATTTGAGGATTGAAGCCGCCTCGCGATGATCGCGATGCGCCGCGCCGAGGGGCTCGGGGATGACGTCGTCAATGATTCCGAGCGCGAGTAGATCTTTACTTGTCATTCGTAACGCCGCGGCGGCGCGGGGCGCGTGCTCGCTCGATTTCCAAAGGATCGTGGCGCAACCCTCGGGGCTGATGACCGAATAGTACGCGTGTTCGAGCATCGCCAGGCGGTCGCCGATGCCGATTCCGAGCGCGCCTCCCGAGCCTCCTTCGCCGATCACCACGCAGATGATTGGCGTACGCATTTGGCTCATCGCCATCAAATTTTCGGCGATGATCGCGGCCTGGCCGCGTTCCTCGGCGGTGACGCCCGGGTAAGCCCCTGGGGTATCGATGAGGCAGATGATCGGCAGGCCGAACTTCTCGGCGAGCTTCATTTTACGGAGCGCTTTGCGGTATCCTTCGGGATGAGCGCAGCCGAATCGGCACGCGGTTCGCTCGCTGAGATTTTTTCCTTTCTGGTGGCCGACGACCATCACCTTGCGCTCGCCGAGGTGCGCCAGTCCGGTGACGATGGCTTTGTCGTCGCCGACGGCGCGATCGCCGTGAAGCTCGACGAAGCGATCGAACACGAGGGGGAGATAATCACGCGTTTGGGGTCGGCCGACGTGGCGCGAGACCAGAATTGTTTGCCAGGGTTCGAGGTTGGCGAAGATCGATCGTTTGAGCCCCGCGAGTTCGAGACGGAGCCTTCGGATCTGATCGGGGTTCTTGCCGTGCAGCTTTTCAAGTTCGCCCAGGCGAACTTCCATCTCGAAGATGGGGGTCTCGAACGGCAGGCGAAATTCACCGATATTGGACATGGACATAGGTCTCTTTGGTGGATCGAGCACGGCGATCGATCGCTCGTCGCTCGGGACTTCGGTCCGCGGCCCGATTCAAACGTTCATTCCCTAGCGGCGCGCCGACTCGTCTTCGACGTCGTGAAAAATTTTGATCCGGGAGAATCGACTGATAAATTCATGAAGATTCTCTGGCCGGTCTTTGGGATTTTTGCGGATCATTTGCATCACGAGGTCGGAAAATTCGGGGGTAATTTGTTTATTGTGCGAGGTCGGCGGAGTCGGCTGTTCGCGCAGATGTTTCCGCAGCAATTCGGTCGGAGAATCGGCGCGGAACGGGGGTCGACCGCACGCCAATTCATAGCAAACGATGCCGAAGCTGTAAAGATCGGCCTTGACCGTCGGCGGTTGGCTCAAAATCTGCTCGGGCGACATGTAAGTATGCGTGCCCTGGCAGGGCGCCTTGCGGTTGAACAGTTTTTTGAAGCCCGTGTACGGCCGCATCGCCAACGAATAATCAATCACGCGGACTTCGTATGTTTTATTGATCAGGATATTTTCGGGTTTGATATCGCGATGAATCCACCCCTTGTCGTGCAGGTACGCGAGCGCCGACGCGGCTTGTTCGAGGATTCGGTGGAGCCGATCGCGCGGGACGCCGTATTCCCTCGGCTTGCCGAGCGCGAGTCGAAGGTGATTCGAAGAGAAAAACTCCATCACAAAATACGGAGCGTGTCGGTCGCGGACGAACTCGAACACCTTCACCAGGTTGGGATGCCTCAGGTCCATGCCTAGCTTCGCCTCGAATTCGAGCGCCTTGACGGCCGACGAATCGAGGTGATCGCGCGGAAGGAGTTGTTTGATGACGAATCGCTTCCCCGTCGTGTCTTGAACGACTTCCATAACGATCGACGTTTGGCTCGCGTGAATCGTTCGAACAAAGCGATATTGTCCGATCCGATCCTCGGCGACCGTTTTTGTGTCCGTGGCCACTCCTACCGCCTTCCATTCCATTAGCGCCTAGAACGATTCGATCGTCGTTGCGTTGCGCGCGAAGTACGACCCCTATCATACTACTACCAGAATCGACAAATGGGACGCAACGTGAGACAAAGCGACTCGCGATTGACTCGAGGCGCTCGACCTAAATGATTGTCCCCTCGGGAATTACCGCGTTTTTCGGGATCACGATGATGCCGTCGCGAATGACGTAATCGGGCGATTCTTCAAAATCGATCACCCCTTTCACGTTGGTGATCTTCGACCCCGCGCCGATGCGCGCATTCTTATCGATGATCGCTCCCTCGATCTGGCATCCCGCGCCGATGCCGATCGGCGGGCGCCCAAGACGATCGTTTTCGATCAGATCGGCGTCCATCTCGTAATCGTCGGCGCCCATCACGTATGACCGCCTGATCGTCACGTCTCCGTCGATCATCGTCCGCAAGCCGACGACCGAATGCTCGATCACCGTCCCGCCGCGGATCTGACAACCGTCTCCGATGAGCGCGTGATCGACCCGAACCCCACCCAATAGCCGAGAACAGGGCAAAAATCGGGGTCTCGTGTAAACCAGGTGTTCCTCCATGGCGAAATCGATCGGCGGGTCGTCTTTCGTCAAATCGATATTCGCCTGATGAAACGACCCGATCGTCCCGATATCCTCCCAGTAATCGTCAAATAAAAAGGACTGCACGCGTCGACGCGGGATCGCGTGCGGGAACAACTCTTTGCCGAAATCGGTCGCGTCGTTCTCCTCAAGCAACTCGACAAGCGTTTTATAATTGAACAAATAAATGCCCATGCTGGCGAGATAGGCTCGTCCCTTCGATTCGACTCCGTGGCGTTCGAGCCGATCGGGGTCGGTGCGAACCTTCGCGAGCGCCTCGGGGGTTTTCGGCTTCTCGAGAAAATCGGTGATCCTCCCCGCCGCGTCGATTTTCATAATGCCGCACGAAGCCGCGGTCCGCTCGTCGACGGGCAAGGTCGCGATCGTCGCGTCGGCCTTCGACTTCATGTGCTCGTCGATCATCTCTTGAAAATTCATCCGATAAAGTTGATCACCTGAAAGAATCAGCACCATTTCGACGCCTTGATCGGAGAAATACGACAAATTGCGCCGGACGGCGTCGGCGGTCCCCTGATACCACGACTCGTGCTGCATCGTCTGCTGCGCCGCCAAAATCTCGACGAAACCGCCGCCAAACGAATCAAACTTATAAGAATTGGCGATATGGCGATGCAAGCTGACCGAGTTGAACTGCGTGAGCACGAAGATTCGGTTGAGCCCGGAATGAATGCAATTGGCGATCGGGATATCGATCAGGCGATATTTGCCGGCGATCGGCACCGCGGGCTTGCTCCGCGATTTGGTCAGCGGGAAGAGCCTGGTTCCGCGCCCTCCCCCCAAGATCAGACAAATCACCTTTTTACGCATCGGAATATCCTCGACCGAAAGACTCTGGGGCGAAGGGAACAGCGACGATTGCAACGGAGCTTCGAACGCGATGAATCGTCGCTTGGAAACGACGACGCGTCGGTAAGCTTAAGGCCGACACGCCGACGCGTCACACCAAGACGCAAATCGACATGTCGAGCCGTATGGACTTGTGGAAGCGAGACGAACGATCGGAACTTGCGCGAGGTCGATGAATCGGGAGCGATTCGGTTCGGCTGCGCGAATCGCCCCCCGAGCGAATCGTCACCAGCCGACGGCCATGTTCGATTCGATCGCTTTCCGAGCCTGTTCCAGGTCGCAGCCCGTTTCCTTCATGTATAAACGAACCGCGTGCAGTTTATCGCCCCGCGCGTGCGCCAGGCAATCACGCGCCGTCGAACACGGATCGAGCGACCCTCTAATCCCCAGGAGGTTCTTCGAGATCACCCACGCGTCGCGCGGCCGGTGCGTCACCCGCAGAACGTCTTCGTGAGGGTAATTCGTGGACGCGAACTCGCGCGCCGCGGTTTCGGACTCCGCGCACGCGATCATGATATGTGACGTCGTTTCCACTTCAAACAAAGGCATGACTCGACCCCTTTCATTTCGGCGGGTTTGACGCCGTTGAGACGGGAAGGGCGAAGCGATCCACACGAAGCCCTTTTCGTGATCCTACAACCGATCGGGTCCGAAATCAAACCCTCAAACCGATCGCCCAAGCCGTTTTTCAATCGGGCGCCCGGTCCGTCCGGCGACTTCGATTTGATCGGCGCAACCCCTTGATGCGTGCGAAATCGACGATTCAGATCCCGGCGCGGTCGCGCGACGTTGAAGTCGTTCCGCGGCCGGGAGTCGATCCCGACGCCTGCGTTTTCGCGGGCTCGGAGGGTTCGCTCGTGTCGGGCCGCGAATGATCGGTCGTCGGCATGCCGTTGTGGATCACAAACTGGTCCTCGTAGCGTTGCGAGAGGATCAGGCTCCCCGTCGTCACGACCTCCTCGCCCGCCTCAACTCCGTGATCAATAATGACATAATCGTCTTTTTCTTGGAACGGATGCACCTCGCGCCGCGCGTAGGTGTTCTTTTGGTCGGGTACGCGCACAAACACGAAATATTTCTCATCCCCCGAGGCGATCATCGCGACGCGAGGAACCAATGTGCGCCCCTCGACGGGAGGAATTTCGAGCCTCGCCCGCACATACATGTCCGATTTGAGATTCCCCGAATTCGGGATCGAAGCCCGCACCCGGATCGCGTGCGTGTCGGCGTTCACCTCGCTCGAAATATACTCGACTTTTCCATGAATCACTTCATTTTGATAGGGGAATTCAATTTCCATGAACTCGCCCAGACGTATTTTGGCGAGGTCGCTTTCAAAAACATTCACCCATACCCACAGGTGATCGATCGGCGCGATCGTGAGCAGCGGGTTGGAGGTGGTGTCGTACAAATTCCCCCGCGCAGCCTCGCGCGCGATTACCTTCCCCGCGGTCGGCGAACGGAGCGTCATCTTGGCGGTCTCGTCCCCTTTTTCGATCGCTTTACCGCTCGTTCGTCCCTCCGAAATCGCCGCGACGCCGATCCGTTCGATGTCGCTCTCGGATAACCCGTAAACGAACAACTTTTTCTGCGCGACCAAATAATCCATCTTGCTTTTATATTCGATCGTTTCCGAATCGAGCACCGCCTGCTCGGCGCCCGCCTGCTTGGCGAACAGTTTGCGATTCTTTTCTAATAACTTGGCGTCATGAATCCATTGTGCGTATTTCGTCATATAATCATTTTTTGCATCGGCGAGTTCGGACGAGAACAGATCGACGAGCGGATCGCCGATTTGAACGGTGTCGCCGATCGATCGGTACACCTTATCGACGACGCTCTGGAAGCGGGTGCGGATTTTGGTGAGCGTATCGGGGTCGTACGCGGTGGTGCCTGGGAGTTCGAGCTTGACGGGTTGGGTTTGCTTTTGCACGAGCGTCGTCTGGACGCCGATCCCGGCGATTTGCGCCGGGGTGAGACGAACGAGGCCGTCCCACGGCTTGTTCGAGTCGGCGACGGCGCGGGTCGCGTCTCCTTCGGCGACCGCGGGGTCGATCGGATCACGCGCCAGTCCCATTTTGAGCCAAAGCGCGTGATTGAGGCCGATCTTGTCGCTCGCGGTTTTAACGACCCCTCCGACGGGAGTCGTTGGCAGGGTCAGCCCCACGCCGATCGTCACGATCGCCCCCAAAATGAGCAGATTCAACGCGGTTTTGAGCGGGGACGATCGCTTTTTGCGCCGCGACGGCTTTTTGAATTCGTTCGCGGAGGCTCGCTCGGCGCTCATCGGGTTAACCATTCCATTCCTCCTCGTTATCTCGAAGAATCTGATCGGTGTAGTGAGACCCCTCGGCGATATCTCCGTGCATGCCTTCTTGTCCCGCGGGCGCCGGGAAGAAGCTGTACAAAACCGGCATCATGTAACGCGTGAGAAACAGCGTGACGAGCATCGCGCCCACGACCACGATCGCCAGCGGTTTTTGCGCCTGCG
>JAKBCQ010000134.1 GCA_021807585.1 Planctomycetota bacterium
TTCGATCGGAATCCGAATACCTCTGCGCGCGTGTTCGTCGCGGGTGGAGAGGCTGGGACAGACGAGCGCGTCGAGTTCGGCGAGCGAGCGATCCATCAGGTTCGTGTTCCGCCACAATTGCGGCGGTCGGTTGGCGCTTAGGCAGCAGCGAACGCAATTGCGCGTTTCGCATACCTCGCGGTCGAACTTCCAAAGAACGTGGGTGGGGCAAACCAGCCAGTGCTCGTGCGCCGTCATCAACTTGATCGCCCCCGGCGCGTCGATCGCCATCAATCCGGGTCCACCTATCAACGATATATTATGAAAATGAACGACATCTGGTTGAATCTGTTCAAGTAATCGCTTAATTGCGCCATGTTTGAACCAGGGTCGTCCCGTCGCGTGGGTGGCGAGCGGAGAGAGCGCGCCGGCCGCGCTTTTCAGGGGGTGAATCGTCACCCCCGGAGGCGCGACGTAAGGCCGGGGAGTTTGGTTCCCCTTCGAGATCTCGAACGCGTCGCGGCAATAAATCACGTGCGTTTCGTAACCCCGACGCGCCAGCGCGCGGGAAAGACGATCGACGAAAGCGGCGTCGCCGCCGAAACTGTGCGCGCCGAAAAACGTGGTGAACATACAAAACTTCATGCCGGTCTCCTGACGCCGGCCGCACCGTCGCGGCCGTGGGGGGAAAGCTCTTCAAAGACGGAAATCAAAACGCCCGCGGCCGCTCCGCGCGTGAACCGATGCGACCGCGCAAGCGCAAGCGCCGCCGTTTTCTCTCGCACCGCGGCGTCGCCGATCAGCAACGAAAGAACGCCGGCGATTTCGCCGATGTCATAAGGATCAAAATACAATCCCGCGTTTCCGACAACCTCGGGAAGCGATCCCGCGCGGCTCGCCGCGACCGCGGTCCCGCACGACATCGCTTCGACAGGAGGCAGGCCGAATCCCTCCATCAGCGAAGGCTGAACCAAAAAGAGCGCCGCGTTATAAAAATGAACGAGATCCGAATCGGGAACATATCCCGTTAAGACGACACGATCGGCGATTCCGCATCGCTCCGCGGTCGAGCGGAGCAGGGGGACCTCGGTAAGGAAGCGATCGGCCGGATCGCCAACCAGAACCAGCGCGGGTCGCGTATCTTCGACTCGAGCAAACGCTTCAATGAATCGCGGTATGTTCTTATGCGGGCTCAGCCCTCCCACATAGAGCACGAACGGACGATCGGGATCGACCCCGTACTTTGCGAGCGCAGACCGCGATCGGTGTTTGGGATCGATCGGCCGGAAGATCGGGTCCGCCGCCTCGGGAACGACGAACACGCTTTCCGAAGGGAGTCGAAACCATTCGATCAAGTCGCGCCTGGCGGTTTCGGAGACGGTTGCGATCCGATCGGCCCACGCCGCCGCGGCGTGCTCTTTGATCCTCCAGAAAAGCCCCCCCCGCGCTCTCGAGAAGACCAAATCGGGGCGTCGAAGCGCCAGCGTGTCGTGCATCGTCACGACGACTCTCGGCGTATTCCAAACCGGGAAAAACGTATAAGTTGCGGGGAAATATATTAAGTCGAGACTCGCTCGGGCGGCGGCGGCGCCCATCGCAAGCATGTCGCCCGCCGATCGATTGCCTCGCGCCGAAGCCGCCTCGGCGGGAGCGCGACGCGTGGCGACGACGATCGGCTCGAACGACTCGGGAATCGCCCGCCGAACTTCATCGATCGAGGGCCGATCGACGATTACGACGAATTCGTGCTTCGAACCCGCCTCGGCGAGCGCCTTAAGCGTCTCTCGCGCGAACCTGCCGAAGCCGCGTCGATTCGCCAGACATCCGCCGTCGATTCCGATTCTCATCGTCGCTTATCCTTATCACTCTGATCTATTATATCATAATATTCTATATTCTTTAACACAGTCATGCGAACAGATCTTCGTTCGATCGGTTCCATTTTTGTCGCTTGGTCGTGTCTCATCAATCCCCCTTTCGCGTTTGATCAAAAGGGGGACGAGGCGTTCGATCGATCCGCCAGGCCCCGCACGTTCGCGCCTCGTCGGCCGAATCGTTCCCTCGATCGAACGCGGTCGATCGGCTCGAAAGATCACCCTCGGCCGCTTTCCGCGCCGGATCGTCAAAGGGTTTCTGGGCCAGGACGTACGCGCTATGACCGAACGGCAGCCTGCATCTAAGTCGAACGACCGCCGAGGCTTCGACCGCGATCCAACGTTTCATCACGCGATTGATCGCGATCGACGGGATCCGGATCGTCAGTCCTCGCTCGTCGCTCGTTCGGCGTCGCGATCGAACGAGAGAACGCGCCTCGGCGAAGATCGCGGGTATGCAATTTACGTATGTCGATTGAAGTATGTTAAAGCCGGCCTCGGCGATCGTCGCGACGAGGTCGCCCAGTCGATAATAGGGACCGCTTGAGGGATCGCGATCGACTCCGCCGAAGACGCGTCGCGCGTTCGTCCGGACGAGCAACCGCCCCCCGGCTTTTAAAACCCGAAACGACTCGAGCGCGGCGCGCCGATCGAAGCCGATCGGCAGATGCTGATAGACGTCAAAACACGTTATAATATCGAAAGACGTCGATTCAAACGGCAATTCGAGAGCCGATCCCAAAAAGACGCTCGCGGACGAGCGTCGTCGCGCGAGTTCGATCGCTTCGGAACGGGGGTCGAGCGCGACGACCGAACCGATCTCGCGTCGTTCTCCCAGCCGCGCCGCGGTCGTTCCCGCGCCGCAGCCGACGTCGAGCGCGCGGAGCCGCGATCGATTCGGCGGGGTCGAACGATCGAGGAGCCCCGCGGCGATTCTCCACATCCCGCGCGACCACCAATGCGCGTCGTCGACCTCGGCGAGTCGGTCGAAATAACGCGGCTCGTCGATCGTCGGAGGCGACTCGGTCTTTCCGAATGTTGCTATGGACATGCGTTTTCGCCTCGAATCGCGGTCAGGCTCCAAAGCGGACCGAACGCGAGAGTGAACGATCGAATCGACTTGGAGCCGCGCGTTGATCGATAAATATACATTAAAATACTTCTTAAAAGTGAACGATTATTGGACCAATCGGCGTCGATCCGCGGCGGCTCGATCGCGATCGACCGGAACCCCGCGGTCGCGGCGAGTTTTTGAGCTTCCCGCGGCGATAAACACGCGATCGGCTCGATCGCACCCCGGCGCAATCTCACGTACGGTCTCAACAAGCGACGCGGCAGAAAGCCGACTCCCCAGAGACCGACGTGAGGGTCCAAAAGCGGCGAATAGCGATTGGGAGACCAGACGATCAGTCGACCTCCCGGCTTGAGCGTTCGGGCGCATTCGCGAATCGCCGCGAACGGGTCGGTCAGATGTTCAAGCACACTGTCGAGGAAGATCGCGTCGAACGAACCGGCGGGGTACGGCGATCGCTCGGCTTGCGCAATAATTAATGATGCATAAACATGATGATCATTTAGTCTTCGACGCGCGATCACGAGTCGCCGCGCCGCGACGTCGATTCCCTCGATTGCGATTCCTCGCCTCCGCGCCGCGACGAGCAAGCCTCCCGTCCCGCAGCCGACTTCGAGCACGCGTCCCGATTTCGGCAAGAGCTCGGCGAGCGCTTCTCCCCGGTCGATCGCCGATTCAACCTGCGCAAGGAACATTGCACCGCGTCCTTTGACTTCGGGTCGGCCGGCGAAATAACGGTCGGCGAGGCCGATCGCGTCGGTCGTCGGCTCGAACTCGGCGAGTTCCTCCGCGACGGCTCGTTCGCTCTCCAAATCGAGGTAACGATCCGATTGCAACCGAAGATCGAGCAGCCCAGCGACTTCGGGATAATACCGATCGCACTCCGCGCACGTTCGGCCGCGCTCGGCGGCGACGAGATCCCCATGACACGCGGGACAAACGAGGGACCGCTCGTCTTTCGCATCACACCCGATCGTCGCAGTCGGTCGTCGCGCCGCTTGAATCATCATTCTGGTACGTTCTCCATACCGTTCTATGAATGTGCGTTCAATCCCGCGGATCGGAGCAATTCGTTCGATCGGCGTCGGATCGATTCGATCCACGCTTTCGCATGCGCCTTGACCGCGCGGGGAGGGCGGCGAAAGGCGAGCGTCGGTTCGATCGCGCCTCGCGCTAATCGATCGATCGCCCGGTCGGTATTGATGTAATACGCGTCGACTCGGGGAAGATCGAATCGGTCGTCGCCGGGACCGGCCAAAGCCTGACGCACGCCGAACGCCGCGATAAACCGCTCCGAAACCGCTCGACGCACGAACGCGTTCGACGCGCCGAACGGATAAGCGAACAAATCGCACGAACCGCCGAGACGATCCTCGATCGCCGATTTTGATTCGATCAATTCTTCAAAAATCTGTTCATTCTTGCATTGAGTAAGATTTGGATGCGTTTTGGAGTGCGGCTGGAAGCGAAATCCCGCGGCGGCGAGATCGCGCGTCTCGCTCCAATCGAGGATCGGTTCGTCGCGCATCCACGGCGGGCGATCGGAGCGATTCGATTCGCGTCCCATGAAGTCCGTCGCGAGAAAAACCGTCGCGCCGAGTCGGTATCGGGATAACACATTGGCTGCGAGCGCGATCGACCGATAACCGTCGTCGAAGGTGATCGCGAACCGCCTTTCAATGCACGGGCGCCCCGCGGCGACCCATTCGGATAGGTCGACGCATCGATTTCCGTGTTCGACGAGCGCCTCGATCGTACGCTCAAAAACCCCGAGTTCGGTCGTGACCGCGTCGCGTCTGGAACCGAGCGCGTGGTACATCAGAATCGTCGGACCGACGCTTCTTGCGCGGATATTCGTATCAAAGTTGATCATGTTGGTATTCTTACTCAAGCCGATCCGGTTGGTAGTTCCACGCCAAGCGATCATCCTTCGGAGGGAACCGCGACGCGATCGATCGCGTGATTTCGAGCGCGTTCGCGAGCGCGCCGGCGAGCGACCGAAGGCGTGTGAACGAGCGGCGGTTCGAGCATGACCTCGCCGCCGGTCCGCGCCGATTCGTAAACCGCCTGGATCATCTCAGTCACTCGACAGCCGTCCCAGCCCGTCGCTTCGGGCCTGGGAAATGCATGCGGAGCTTTGGCGAAGGCTTCCAACTCGGCGACGAGCGATCGCTCGCAGCCGTATCGCACGCGAAACGCCTTTTCGATCAGCCGATCCGGAAGATAGCGTTTATTGATATGACGGCCGTCGGCGAGCGTTCCCGAAAGCCTCCACGGGGCGGCCTCGACGCGCAGCCGGCCTTGGCCGCCGCGTACGTCGATGCGCAGGTAAGCGTCGTCGCGCGTCCAGCTCGAATGAAGTTCGGCGATCGCTCGATCGTGATTGCGGAAGAGAGCGAAAGCGTCCGATTCGACGCCGATCGGCAGGCCGACCGCGTCTTGTACGTATCCTTGCGCCGCGACGACTTCGCCGAGGAATCGCCGAATCAGGTCGCACGCATGAGGACCGTTGTCCATCAGCGTTCCCCCGCCGGAAAGCGACGGATCGACATGCCAACCCGTGAGGAATTCGTGGGATGCGCGGTGGCCGATTTCAACGCGAACGCTCTCGGTTCGACCGATCGCCCATTCGCCGATGAGTTTGAGCGCGTCTTTCACGGGGGGATAAAAGCGATGATTGAAGCCCGTCGCAAGCTTGAGCCGCTTTTGATCGGCAAGCAACGCGACGCCGCGTGCATCGCCCGCTTCAATCGCGATCGGCTTTTCGCAGAGTACGTGCGCTCCCGCCGAGAGCGAGCGGTTGATCGCGTCAACATGTTCGCCGGGAGGAGTCGCGATTACGACTCCGCGAAGACCGTCAATGTGTTCGAGAGCCTCGTCGAGCGAGCGGAATGCGGGAACTTTGAGGCTCGAGGCGATTGATTTCGCATGTGTCCAGTCGTGATCGACGACACCCGCGAGTTTGGTCGATCGCGCCACGGTCGCGGCCCGCGCCCGTTGCGCCCCGATGAACCCCAGCCCCACAACCACGACCTTCATCCTTCGGTCGCCGCCGTCCATGGTCGCACCTCGTCCTGAGATGGTGAAAAATCAGTGTTTTAGGCGCTCCGCGCCGGTCCATCCGCGCTCAATCTAACCGTTCGATCGATTTCCGAAAAGGCGAAGTTTTTGGTCTCGAATCGATCGACGATCGCCGGGAATTCGCTCGGCCCGGGGATCGATCGACGAAACAAAAGAGTGGATGCTCGACATCGCTCGGAGTGAACATAAGATGTAAAAATACGTCGATTTTAAGAGGGCCGTCGCTCGCCATAAGTGACGACCAACCCGTTGAACCGGCCCCGGCGCCGCGTCTTTGAGCGAATTGCTCAGAATGAACAAGTATTAAATGTAGCTGTTAATACTCATTTACTGGTATGATTTTGGTTCGACCGAAGGCTGAGTTCTGGATTTCACTTCGACGATCGTGTCGTATATTGAACGAGCAACTTTCCCCACGATCGATTTTGCCGTGATTCCGGAACAAACAATGCACAAACCCTTCGATATCACGCTGAAAACGCTGATGGATTATGATCCCGTCGCGTGGTTGAGGTTTTTCGAGATCGAACCCGACGGACCCGTTTCGGTCATCAAGACCGAGGTTTCGACGGTGAAGTCGGATGTCGACAAGGTGTTTAAGATTGACGGACCTGATCCTCGGCTGATTCATATCGAAAATCAATCGACGCCGGGACAAGACACGATCAAGCGGATGTTGCGCTCGAACGTGTTGATCGCGAGCGAAGCGGATTTACCTGTGTTAAGCATCCTGACGTTGCTTCGTCCATCGGCTGATTCCATTGACTTCACCGGAACCTTTATCCGAACTTTCGACGGATTCGGGGCGGTGACGACTTTTTGTTATCCCGTCATTCGGTTATGGAAGCTTGACGTTGAGCCGATTTTGAACGGATCTCCGGCGGTTCTGCCGATCGCGACGTTGGCGAAC
>JAKBCQ010000135.1 GCA_021807585.1 Planctomycetota bacterium
CGTTCGCGGGATTGAAGATCGCGAACTGGAGGACGAAATCGCTTCCAGGCTTGCCGTTCCCCGAGGGGAACGTTCCGGTGAACGCTCCGTCGAGTGGATTGCCGGCGATATCGATGATCGGCTTCGTTCCCGTTCCTTTGAGGGTCAACTGGTAAAGGTCGTTGGGCAGGTTCGCGGGCAAGGTGAACGTGATCGTCATCCCGCCGAGAGGCGTGTGGTTGACCGTGATGCCCAGATTCGCGAGATTCAAAGGATACGTGACGTTCGATGCGTTGCCGAACGTTCCCGTCCCTCCCGATCCCACAAGCGTCACCGAGCTCGAGGTGATGCTCGGCGTATAGATCGTCTTATTGAAGCCGACCGATACATCGACCTGACCGTTGGAATTGAGCGTGGCCACACTATTGGGAGCGGGAGTCGCCGCGGTGATGACGGGCGCCGTGGTGTCGATAATAAAGGGTGTTTGCGCGTTCGCCGCGGTCGGATCCGAGAGCGTGTTGCCGCTGGCGTCGACGACACGAACGCGAGCGATGCTGTATCCCGTGTCCTGGTTGTTGGGATTCGGGATCACATTGCCGCCCGCATCGACCGAATACAGCGCGTCGAGCGTGCCATCGGGGCCGACCACATACGGCGAATTCGGCAACGGAGTGGAAACCTGGATCGAGAAATCTCCGTTGGCGTTGGTGACGCCCGACCCGACGTTCATCAGATTGAACACGCCGTTCCCAGCGGTCGAAACGTCGACGACGACGTTTTGCCCCGCGACGGGTTTGTTCTCAAGGAACGGATCGACGACTTGCCCCGTGAAGATCGGCAAGACGTTGTTCGTGATGCCGTCACGCACGTTCGAGTCGGTCGAGGCCGCCATCACGAACTGGCCGTTGATCGCGGGTTGACCGATCGTGAACGTCACCTGGAAATTGCTGCCGGGGAACCCAGTTCCCGAGGGAAGGGGCAACTGGTTGCCGTTGGCGTCGAGATTCGACCCGTCGAGCGCGTTCCCCTGCGGATCGCGAATCGGATTGGCGCCCGTCCCTTCGAGGATGATCCGATACATGTCGTCGGGAAGGACAAGCCCCTGATTGGCGAGGTTGATCGTAACGGTGTCGGTCGTATTGTTATAAACCAACTTGCCTTGAAGGTTGATGAATCGATCGAGCGGGCTGTTGTTGTTGCCGAAGATGCCGTCGTTGCCCGATTCCTGGAGCAGAACCGAAAGCCCGCTGATCGTCGTCGGATCGAGCTGTCTATTGAAAGCGAATGTAATCGAGAGGGGGTCGACAAGTGTCCCGCCGATCCCGCCGACGTTGTAAATGTTGGTGACGATCGGCTGTCCGCCGGGAATCGTGCTGGGAACCAGCGCCGTGACGCCGATCACCTCGGGGGGAGTGAACGTGCGATATTCATAGGCGCCGATATCAAAGAACGGCCTGCTGCCGAAGCCGATATTGGTCGAATTCGGATCTTTCTGGCGCAAGTTCCCCAGGATATCGCGTTCGCCGGCGATCGGCATATACCAGTACGTATCGGTACCGGGAATCGTCGCGGTGCCGTTGAACGCGCCCGGAGTGCCCGGCAATACGGGAACGAATTGATCGACGAATGTACGAGTGGGATAACCCGGCAAGGTCACCAGGTTGAGCGGTCCGACATTGCTGAATGTGCCCAACCGACCGACCGTGTTTCGGACTCCGACGGTATCGTTCGTTCCCAAGAATTGATCGTAAACCGGGAACAACGCGAGTCCCGTCAAATCGGGACCGAATTCGCTACGTGCCGAATCGATCGCCGCCGAATTTGCCTGAAGTGAAAAGTTGCCCGCGGACGCGTCGACGAACTCGGGATTGCCGTTCACGGCGCCAATGTTCCCGCCGTAACCTCCGATATCGCTGTTTGGGTTGGTGATCGAGATGCCGACGCCGTCGGTTCCATTCTGATAGAAGAGGCAATACTGCTCCTGGCTATTCGACGGAGCCGCGGTAAACAGATTGCTCGTCTGGAGAATCATGCTTCCGCCCAACATGCCGTTCGTCAAAATCGAAAACGACGTGTTGTTGCTGAAAATATCGTCCATCGCCAAGAACTGAACATAAGCGAGGTCGTTGTTGGGATTGGGATTCCAGGTCTGCGCCTGAACTTGCAGGCCGACATTGTTGCCGTAGAACGTGTCGTTGAGGAAAACGTTGTATGACGGAGTGACCGCGGCGGCGTCGTTGAACGTCGGGCCTTGAATCATCACGCCGATCGGCATGTTCGAGATCGTGTCGTTCGCCATATATAGATAGGCGGGTTTGCCGGAGATCGCCGGGAAGTACGGGCCGTTCGTGATCGGAACATAACCCCCGAGAGGACCGACGTCGCGGATGAGCAAGCCGGGGCCGGGATGCACCGTCACTCCCGATGTCGAAAAGTTGGACAGTTGAGTATCGGTGATCGGAACCATCTGTGGGGTATTGTTCTGCAAAAGCGGCATCACCTGCCCGGTGCTGGGATTGATGCCGTATTCCTGCAATGCGGGCTCATCGGCGATTCCAAAAGTGGTATCGATTTTAGGAGAGTCGTTCACGTCGCCGGGCCACTCAAACACGTCGGAGATGCCGCCGCCTTGTACCTCGACCCGCGTGATGTAACTGATATTCGCGTTATCGATCATGCTCCCTTGGCGGGGATCGTAGACGTTGAAATTGGGCTCGGAGTTGCCGCCGAAGTAAATCAAGCCTCCGTCTCCAGGCGCGGGGGCTTGAGTGCTCCCCGTGACCGCCTGGAACATCGAGACGCCGCGCACCGTCGTGCCCACGGTGTTGTTAAAGAGTGAGGTAATAATCGCGGGAACACGCGGTTGATGCGTTGTTTCGTTGCCGGGGATGCCGAGGATTCGAAGCTGGCTCCAGATTCCAGGTCCGTAATAGGGAGATACGGGAGGAATCAGGCCGTTGTCGACACCGACGAGGAAACCCGCACCGCCGTTCTCGCTCGATGTCGATCCCGTCGTTCCGTTTCCCGGAGGCGCGTATTGATTGTCAAGCTTGACGATCACCGACTGACCGGGGAAGGGAATCGTCGTTCCGTCGGCGAGGAGGGTGCCTCCCAACTGGCTTTGAATCGTCAGCGACACGGTGGGAGGCGGTACGTTCGTAAACTGATTCGGATTCGGCAGAGCCGCCAGATCCTGGCCTCCCTGGGGACCGAGAACGATCGTGCCTCGAAGAACATAGGTGATGTCGGTTAGATCCCAGATCGAATTGACGTCCAGGTTGGCCGCGCCGTTAGGCATGACACTTTCAATTGGTCCGGTCGCGCCCGAACCCGCGTTCGCCAGCACCGCGAGGCCGTTGATGCCGTTCCCCACCAAGACGTTGCCGCGGATGAACGGAGCGCCCGAGTTCAAGGGTGTCAGCGGATCGGTCGCGGGCAATCCGTCGGGAGTGATCGCGATCGGAGCGTCTTGATTGTAATAAAAGTTATTATTAGCAACATACGCATATGTGGCATAGTTCGGAGTGACGAGTTCGAAGTTGAGCACGTTCATCGAGGGAAGACTGTACGACGGATAATTGACCAAACCACCGCCGTACTGGATCGTCGCTCCCGTGATCATGGCGCGGGCGCCCGAGAGGATGTCGATCGCCCCCCAGCGCGACACCGCGGGAACATTCGTCGGCGTCGGCTGATTCGCTCCGGCGCTGTTCAATACGTCGTTCGCCGCGACGATTGTCGTCACCAGTCCCGTCGTGGGATCGGTGTACGTCGTCGAAGCGGTATTATCATAGATCGACGTGAACATCGTCGTCGCGACGTTCGTGTTCGGCGCCTTGAAGCCGGGAGTGTTGGGGTTGATGTTCTGATTTTGATCGTACTCGTTCATGTAAGTACGATCACCGATGTTGATGCTCGCCGTCGGATACACGGTGATCCCCGTGCCCCGCAGGAATTTCATCATCATGCCCGGATTGATGTACAAGCGATTCGACACGAGCTGGGTGTTGCCGCCGAAAAGGTATTGTTGGCCGACGAAAAGCTCTGTCGTGAGAATGTAAGGATATGGAGAGTTAAGAACGTAATTGAGCACGCCGTCGGGAGCGGTCGGCTGATACGGCATCGAGTTCGTCGACTCGGCGATACCGTTGAATTGGGGCCGAATCCAGATCGCGTTGATGCCGTTTTGAAACATCGTCAACCCGCGGATCAGCGGGCCCTGCGCGATCGAATCCCATAACAGCGAGTCGACGTCGGCCGAGATCGCCGCCTGCGCCGTGCCGATCGACGCGTTCTCGTTGGGATTCCCGGTATTCGCAATCGTATCGTTGGTGATCGCCGGCCGGCTCGAAAACAGCGTGATGCCGTCGTAGCGATAACCGATCGTCGCCGGAACCGCACCGCCGCCGTAATTGATCGTCGCGAAATTGATCATCGAAAGCGTGGCGTCGGCGCCCGAAACCGCGGGCAAATTCGTACCCGGTGCGTTGGGATTCGCGGGACCGATCAGCGTACCGTCGACCGGGAACGTGGCCGTCGGAAACAACGCTTGATCAAAATTACGGAATAAAATCCCACCCCAATCACCCGAGAGCGGCGTGCTGTCGGAGGGATTGCCGCTGTTGCCGACCGAGTAATCCGCCCATGATGTGAAGTTGATCGATTGATTCGGGCCTGGTCCGCCCAAGGTTTCGAGCGACGACCCCTGATTCTGAATAAGAAGCGCGGCGTTCTGCATCTTGAGCGACGAACCCGGCGCCATCAATAGCGCGGTGTTGAACGGAACCGAAAGGCTGCCGTCAGACCCGATCGGCGCCTGGCTGACAAACGTCGCTTGCGAAACGACCCCGGTGATCGGGTTTTGCTGAACGATCCCCGGCAAAGCGACGATCACAACCGGACCGTTCGCCGACGCGACCTGCGCCGCGTAGAACGCCGACGGTTGGAAATATCCTTTGCCGTTAAAATCAAGACTGGGATTGAAATTGGTGTAATTGATTGGGCTGTTGAGATCGCCGCCGTTGAGCGCGGTGGCGACCGCCTCGGGATTGAGCGTCGGATAAGGCTGCGCCACACTCCCGTTGGGATAATCGGGCCCGCCAAAAGGATTGTAATTATAGTCGGGCCGCGCGTAGATCACGTTACCTTGCGGAACAACCTGGAACCCCGCGACGAAGGCGCCGCCGGCGATTCCATTCCCCGACATATCATTCTGTCGGTTCGTGCCGTTGGGAAGCAGCGTTTCATAGACCGATCCCGGCTCGGGCGCCGAGCCGATTTGTACAACCTGATTCGGACCGGTGAGATTGCCAAGAAATTCGCCGTCGAGCTGATTGCCGAATTGATCAATGATCTCGTTGGCGCCGGTGTTGGGCATCTCGATCCGGAAATGATCCGACGGCCAAACGAAGCCCGTGGGGAAATTGATCACGAGTTCGTTGTCGTAACCGGGCTGACCCTGAACCGCCCCCGGAATCGAATCCTGAAGCGTGACGGTGAAACCCAACAGCGGCGTGCTTCCCTGGCTAAAATTGCCGTCCGAAGGGCTCGTCGAGCTGTTCGCCGACCGGATGATCTGGATCGCCTGAGCGTAAGGATTAAGCCCGTCCGCCTGACGTTGCGCGTCGGTCAGAAGCGGGTTCGACATGATCACATCAATCTGATTCGGAGGAGCGGGGACGTTGTCGCGCAAGGTCGCGCCCGACGCCGGAAGCTGCTCGAAATACGCCCGCGCCAGCCCCATCGTCGCGGTCGTGCCGTCGGGGAGCGTCGAAACCGCCGTCATCGACTCGATATAAGCCGGACTCGATTGAATATTGAACGACACGTTGAAATCCGCCGAAAGCGGGTTCCCCGCCGAGTCGACCAAGCCGGGATACGTCGATTCGGTCGTGTGCGCCGTCAGGGTGTAACTTCCCGCGGGCAAGCCCGTCGCGATCGAAAGAACCACGGTTCCTGTGTACGGTTGATTCGGCAGGGTGCGAACCGTCGTCGACGTGAAATTCGCCGCGGTGATGAAGCCCGTATAATTCACACCCGTCGTCGTATTGATCAGCGTGTAATTGCTCGTGTTGTCGGCGCTGTTGGGATTGAGCGCCGGATAATTCAACGTGGGAGGAACCGCGAACGGACTCGAATTGTTATTGGGATTGACGGGATCGGTGACGAACAACGAAATGCTGTTCAAATTGTTCAGGTTCACGCCGTTCGTCAGATTCGACCCCGTGATCGTGGGATCGGTCGTATCGATCCGTAACGAGTACTGAATGAACGACGACAGCCCCGGTTGGGTCGCGATATCCTGGGCGCCTACCGCGAGCACCGTCATCGTGTTCAGGCCGTCGACTAGCGGCGCGGGCGCCTGGAACGTGAACTTGCCCGTCGCATCGGTCGTCGCCGTAATGTCGTATGTTCCGGAGAATCCCCGGCCGTTCGTTCCCGGCAGCAAATTCAGCACGCCGCCGTGATACGCGTTGAATTGGGCGAGGATCGTCAAACCGCCGACCGCCGCGGGGAACGAACTCGTCAACTGACCGATAAAAGTCGGCTGCGGATTGTTGAGATTCTGGTTTCCAGAAATTCCCGCAGGTGAATATGACGAAGGCGTTAAAGAAAAGAACGTGATTAAAGGCGCCTGTACCGTGAAATATTGCGCCTGAATGAAGTTCGACGGCGCGGTCGGATTCGTCACCCCCGACGGGAAGACGCCGTTGAACTGACCGTTCAAGCCGTTGCCGATCGTATCGGTGACGGTCTTCGACACCTCGAGAACGTAATTCCCGGTCGGCAAATCGGTTTGCGGAACCTGGCTGAGATCGATCGTCGCGATGTTGGTTGAAGAATTATATGAGAAACTCGTAGGCGTGATGAACTGGAACGCGCCTCCTGGAGTCGTTTGAACGCCCAGCCGCACCGTGCCGACCTGAAGAACG
>JAKBCQ010000136.1 GCA_021807585.1 Planctomycetota bacterium
GCGATTGATGGAGTAAGATCGAGGCGCGATAAGCGACGCGCCGTTCGTTGAGCAGGTCTTGCTTGACGCTTGGCGGCAGCGAAAGCGCGTGCGCGAGCAGGTCGGTCGTCGTTCCCAGGGGAGCGTTCGAATGAAGCAATTTGGCGAGTTCGGGATCGATCGTTTCCTCTTGCTCGGCGGCGAGCCGAAACAACGCGACAAGTTCCTCCCGCGAAGGTGCGGGGGCGAACGGATCGAACGCCTCACAATCGTCGAGCAGCTCCCCCTCGGCCTGGCGATAAAGCGTCTGCGCGACGATCTCCCGAATCAATCGAACACGTTTGCATCCAAGTAACAGATAATTGAATCGGCCGTCGGCGAGCCGTTCGTGTTTGAGGATTTTGCCCACGCAACCGATCGATTCGATCGCGGGTTCGCCCGCGAGCGATTGCGGCTCGCGGCGCTTCGTTTGAACGATCGTCACCAGCGCGTCGGTCGCGAGCGCGTCGACCGTCAATTGCCGATATCGCGGCTCAAAAATATGAAGCGGCAAGATTGCGTTCGGTAATAAAACGATCCCCGGCAAGGGAAAAAGGCGACACATTCCGTTATAATCTTTGAGTTCGAAATCGCGCGTCATGTCCTGGATCCGCCTTCCGTTCGCCGCAATCGAAGCCTTGAACCGGATGATCAAGCGGCGAGGGCGCCGCGTCTTCGTGAGAAAAATAAAAATCCGTCGATAATCGCTGGTTATTCTATTGCGGATCGACCGAGCGGCAAGGTGAAGTCGTCTCATCCTTGACATCGCGCGACGCGACGCCGACGATAATGCTCCGCGATCGGCGGCGGCCGACGATCCGCGCGAAAGATCCCGCGCAGCCGGGCTTTTCCAATCTCTTAAACCGTATACAATGCCGCGATCCAAACCCGTTTCACACGCTCATGAAATCGACGAGGCGCTGAGGCGCGCGTATCCCGAAGTTCATTGCGCGCTTGTTCACTCAAACGCGTTCCAACTTCTTGTCGCGACGATCCTCTCGGCGCAATGCACCGATGTTCGCGTGAATATCGTCACACCCGCGTTGTTTGCGCGGTTTCCGACGGCATTTGAACTTGCCGAGGCCGATTTATCCGAGGTCGAGGCGCTGATTCGATCGACCGGTTTCTTTCGCGCCAAAGCCAAAAACCTTGTCGCCGCGGCGCGCAAGCTCGTCGAACTCCACGGCGGCGAAGTGCCGCGCGACCTCGACTCTCTCACGAAACTTCCCGGTGTCGGCCGCAAAACCGCGAACGTCGTGCTGGGGACGGCTTACGGAATCCCTTCGGGAATCGTCGTCGATACCCACGTGAAACGGCTTTCCACTCGTATGGGGTTAACCGAAGCGAAAACCCCCGAGACGATCGAGCGAGATCTGATCGCGGCGCTGCCGCGCGAATCTTGGATCGATTTCAGTCATCGTTTGATCACCCACGGGCGAGCGATCTGCTCGGCGTCGAAACCAAAATGCGATGCGTGTTCGCTCGATTCGATCTGCCCCAAAAATGGCGTAAAGAAACGCGGCGAAACGGCTGGAAAAAAGCCCAAATCGCGGGGCAGATCCGACGAGACAAGCGTCGATTGCGAGCCGCGGTTCGAGGCGACCGGATCGTCGAGCCCGGGCGAAATGTCACATCAGCTTCCAAAGAAAACCGCTCGCGGAGCGCAATCGTCGCGGATCGCCGCGGTTGAGCGGGTGAAAGGCAAACCGATTCGTGGTCGCGGCAAAGCGTCGAACGATTGATCGCGGCGAAGCGTCTCGCGCGGATTCGGCTATCGATTCCCGGTCCGCGATCGTATTCTATCGTGAGATATCGAGATCGATTCCCGCGTGCGATCACGATCATAAACGATGATCTGTGATTTCATGAAAATAGAGTGTTCTTATGCATATCCGAGATATTTTCGCCGAACATAAAACGACGTTTAGCTTCGAGTTTTTTCCGCCTCGAACCGATCAGGCCGCGGACGATCTCTTCGGGGTGATCGAGAATTTGAAGCGGCTCAATCCGTCGTTCGTTTCGGTGACATACGGCGCGGGGGGTTCGACGCGTCGGCGGACGCACGATCTCGTCGTCCGAATTCAACGCGAGACGGGGCTGACCGCGGTGTCGCATCTGACGTGCGTCTGTCACACGCTCGAAGAGATCGAAGAGATCGTCGATCGATACGCCGAAAGCGGAGTGGAGAACATTCTGGCGCTCGGCGGCGACCCTCCCAAAACCGCGATCGGTCACCACCGTGAGCAAGACGCCTTCCAACACGCCGCGGAACTGGTGCGGTTTTTACGGTCGAGGACGAACGTTCCCGGCGTGCGCGGCTTTGGAATCGGCGTGGCGGGGTTCCCCGAAGGACATCCCGCGACTCCGAACCGGCTTGTCGAAATGGAGCACCTGAAAAGCAAGGTCGATGCGGGGGCCGATTATATCTGCACACAACTCTTTTTTGATAATCATGATTTCCATGATTTTCGCGAGCGGTGCGAGCACGCGGGGATTCGCGTTCCGATCCTGGCGGGAATCATGCCGATCACGCACCGCGCGGGGATGCTGCGGATGGCTGAACTCGCCGCGGGCGTGCGGATTCCCGCGCGCTTGCTTCGGGCGATCGACCGTTGCGGCGAGAATGACGAGGCCGTGGCCAAGGTTGGCGTTCACTGGGCGACCGAGCAATGTCGCGAACTGCTCGATCATCAGGTAAGTGGAATTCACTTTTATACGCTCAATAAATCTGACGCCACTCGTCATATTTATGAAACTTTAAGTTTGTAGGTTCGATCCTCCGTTTTGATCGGGATCGAATCGGCTTGATAAGAAAGGGTTTTTGATGGCGACCGAGTTCGAATCGACGAGGGGGAGCGAGATCCCCACGAAGCTCGATTCGGCGGTCGTCAAGCGGATTGCGATCGATCTCGGCTTTGATTGGTCGGGCGTCGCTCCTGCGGTTTCGCCTCCGGGTTATCCCAGGTTTCTCGAATGGCTCGAGGCCGATCGGCACGCGGGGATGGATTACATGAAGCGGCTCGCCGCGGCTCGGGCGCATCCCCAAAGCGTTTTGGAGGGGGTTCGGTCGATCGTCGTCGTCGCGCTCGTTTACGGAGCGGGAGACGAAAGCGCCGCGGCCGATCCGCGGCTGGGCGTGACGGCGCGGTACGCACGGGGGATCGATTATCATAAAGTGTTCTGGAGACGTTTGCAGATGTTGCTGGATCGAATCCGGGAGATCGATCCCGCGGTTCGCGGTCGCGCCGTCTGCGACACCGCACCGCTTCTCGAACGTGATTTCGCTGCGCTCGCGGGGCTGGGATGGATCGGCAAGAACACGATGATGATCTCCAAAAAGTTCGGCAGCTTTACGCTTCTGGGGGGTCTTTTGATCGATCTCGATCTCGAACCCGATTCCGCACACGAGACGAATCACTGCGGCACATGCACGCGTTGCCTTGATGCGTGTCCCACTTCGGCGTTCGACGGAGCGTATCGACTCGACGCGAATCGATGCCTTTCATACTGGACGATCGAACATCGGGGGACGATCCCCGAGGAATTCGCCGATCGATTAGAAGGCCGGCTGTTCGGTTGTGATATATGCCAGGATGTATGTCCGTGGAATCGGAAGGCGCCGAAAGCGAGGACGGCCGAACTCGCCGAGCGTGGCGAATGGGTGAATGTCGATTTGATCGAACTCCTCGCGGCCGACGACGAGGCGATATCGCGCAGGCTAAGCGGTTCGGCGCTCAAGCGTGCGAAACGATCGGGGCTGTTGCGGAACGCGGCGTTGATTTTGGGAACGCGGCGGGTCGTCGAGGCGATACCTGCGCTCGTCGCTCGATCGACCGATCGCGACCCGGTCGTGAGCGAAGCCGCGATTTGGGCGATCGAACGGATCACGTCGCGTGATTCCGAACCCCAATAAAAACGGCTGAAGTCGTCGGAAACGATCGGAGCGGCCGATCACATTCTTAGAGAATCATTCAAACAACTGATGTGTGGCGACCGAGTCTCATTCCGACGGTCGCCGGAATGAGACGGCGGGAAAAGCCGCGTCGCGGGTTCGATTGTGGAGTCATCGTTTCCGGCGTTTAGGACGCTTATTGATTTCTCGCACCCCTTCGATCGGGCCGAATTCGGGATTATCTTTTTCGATTTCCTTAAGCAGATCGCCGACGAGTTTTTCTCCCGATTTACCGCTGAAAACCCGGATCGCGGCGTTGATGACGTTCATCTCATTCACGAGTTGGTCGAGGTCGCGAGTTTCCCAATATTCCCCGCCGTCGGTAACTTTTTCGAGGATTCCCAGCTCCTTGGCGTAATCGAGCATTTTAATGAGCGTCATGTGAGTGCGGATGAAATTCCTCACCCCGCCGCATTCCTCTCGGGACGCGAACTGCGTTTTGCAGAAACTCGTCCAGCTCCAATCACCGAAGTTTGTGGGGATATTTTCGACGAAGACCGGAGGATCGACCGAATGATCCCAATTTTCGACATGATCGGGATAACGGCCGAGTCCGAAAAACGCGGGTTCGGAGCCTGCGCCGGGCCGAGTGGTGAACACAATCAACTGTGTGGGGTTGATCCAGAATCCCGAGTCCGATTCGGGATCGGGGCTGAAACTTTTGGCTGCTTGAATAAACATCCAGACATCCGGGCTGGTTCTCGCGAGTTTCCTGAAGTCGACCTCGTCCTCGCCGAATTCGCGTATTTCTGTGACTTCGAGAAACGGCAGGTCGAGACAACGTTGACGAAGCTTGTAGACGAGCGCCCGCGCTTGTTCTTCGTCGCACGGGTGAGCTTTGAAGCTATAATCGATCGTGACACCCATCGGCGTGTTCTCCCGAATGGCGGTTACGTTTGAGCGAGTGAAACGCGGCGAATCACGCCTACCCAATAAACCACGCCGGGGTTTTGAAAGCAAGTGATGCGATCCGCGACGATTGGTACGCGTTCGATTCGACGGGTACAATAACGCCGAGTCGCGATTGCCGCGGTTCGCATTCGACGCCTCGTCGGCGCTCTCCGTGCGTTGGGAAAGGCTAACGAACTCGAAGCCAGACGGAGTTGCTCGGCGCGGCGACCGAAAGGTTCCGTGAGCGAACGTTCGATCTTGAGAAATCAGACAATTAAGACATCATGGAACGAGCATTGACCAAAACGGGCGCGACGACGATTCGACTTACGTTCGATCAGGGCACGGTCGTCGTCGAGGGGCTGCCCGACGGCGATCCCGCCGGAATCCCGGGCCTGAAGCGCGACATTCGCCGTGGAGGGATCGCCCGCGCCGAGGCGATCTGGTATCGACATATTGTGGAATATTTCCGCAAGCATCATATACCTTATGAGGACAAGGCGCGGGCTTACGAGAAAACGCCGTGGCCGATTCGCGTCGGCAAGGAGGCGTTTCCGCACCAGACCGAAGGCCTTCTGGCGTGGGAAAAAGCGGGACGACGCGGCGTCGTCGTGTTGCCGACTGGGACGGGGAAAACGCATCTGGCCAATCTCGCGATCAACCGCGCCGAGCGTCCCTCGCTCGTCGTCACGCCGACGATCGACCTGCTGAATCAATGGTACGACGAGCTTAGCCTTTGTTTCGCGACCGAGGTGGGCATGGTGGGAGGAGGATCGTACGACATCCGACCTTTAACCGTCACCACATACGACTCAGCATATCAAAACATGGATAGATTTGGCAATCGATTCGGGCTTTTGATTTTTGACGAGTGTCATCACCTGCCGGGGCCGACGTACGGCCAGGCCGCGGTTTGTTCGATCGCGCCGTTTCGGCTGGGGTTGACGGCGACCCCCGAACGGGCCGATAACGCGCATTTGCAATCGGATCAATTGATCGGTCCGATCGTATATCGCCGCGAGATCACCCAATTGCGCGGCGAGTTTTTAGCGGAATATCGTGTCGAGAGTTTGTTCGTCGGCCTGACCGACGACGAGCGCGAGCGGTACGACGCGGCTCGGGAGATTTATCGGGCATTTCTCCGCGATAACGGAGTGGATATGCGCAAGCCCGGCGCGTGGGGTCAGTTCCTCTTTTTGGCGAATCGATCTCAGGCGGGGAAGCAGGCGTATCGCGCGTATCGCGAACAGCGAACGTTGGCGCTCGCCGCGCCGGCGAAGCTCAACCTGCTGGCGTGGCTGCTCGACAAACACCTGGGCGATCGCGTTTTGATCTTTACGCATGATAATGCGACGGTGTACGAGATCGCTCGGCGGTATCTGGTTCCGGTGATCACGCATCAAACGAAAACGAAGGAGCGGCGGGAGATATTGGCGCGATTCAATTCGGGGGTTTACCCGATCGTTGCGACCTCAAGGGTTCTCAACGAGGGGGTGAACGTTCCCGAGGCGAACGTCGCGGTGATCCTTTCTGGATCGGGGAGCGTGCGCGAGCACGTGCAACGGCTGGGGCGGATTTTGCGGAAATCAGGGTCGAAAGAGGCGATCCTCTACGAGGTCGTCACCCGCGACACCGCCGAGGAATACACGTCGATCCGCCGACGACAACACAGCGCTTATGAAGAAGCGTGAGAGAAATAAATCATATATATTTAAAAAAAAGAGAATGTTATGTTGACGGGAAATTTGGTGGGGGTGCGGTTTTCGAAAGGGCGGGTGATTCCGCGGTACATCGACGTGCGGTATTCCGAGTGGCTCGAGATCGCCGAGAGTTTGTTGTTGATTTATCGTGAATCGATCGGGCGGAGTCGGGGCGAGATTGAGGGCGAGGTCGCCGATCTCTTCGGCGACGACCCGGCGAACTGGACGAGTCGCGGGCTGGCGAAGGTGCTGGAAGATCGCGCCGAGTTCGAGGTCGTGGCCGATTTGCCGCCCGACGCGGCTCGTGAGAAGGTGTTTATGGCGGCCGCGGCGCGGCGAAA
>JAKBCQ010000137.1 GCA_021807585.1 Planctomycetota bacterium
GATGAGAACAACGCGTGGAGCGACGAGATCCTCGCGTCGAGTCCGCGGATTGCGCCCGGAAACATTCCGTGGCGCCCCGCGACAAATCGAGGCGCGACTCGCGTTCTTTGGTTAGGATCGGTAAAATGACGATCACTGTTCGGGTTTTCCTTGGGAGCGGGGCTCGTGGCGGATCGGTTTTATTCTCCGGATCCGCCGACACAAGGCCGAATCACACTGCGCGACGACGAGGCGCGTCACCTCGCTCGGGTGCGTCGGGTCGTGGTGGGCGAGAGCGTCGAGCTATTCGACGGCGCCGGAACGGTTCACCGCGCGATCGTCGGCCGGATCGACAAGGGTTCGGTCGATCTGGACATCATTGAATCGGCGTATTTTGATCGATCGTCGGCGATCGGGCTGACGTTGGCGATCGCGGCGCCGAAAGGGGACCGGCTCGATTGGCTCGTCGAGAAAGCGACCGAAATCGGCGTGTCGCGGCTTATGCTGATCGTAACCGAGCGTTCGGTCGTCGATCCCGGTCGAGCCAAGCTTGAGAGGTTGCGCCGAACGATCGTCGAGGCGTCGAAGCAATGCGGCCGGAATCGTCTTATGGAGCTATCTTCAGGCGTTAAATGGATCGATCTGATTGAAACGACTTCGGTCGCCGAGACGAGGGTCGTGGCCGATCCCGGCGGGGTCGCTCCGCGGTTCTGGCCGCGGACGGAGGATGGCGGGGGGGCGACGATCGGCGTCGGTCCCGAGGGGGGATTCACGCGCGACGAGATCGATCGCGCAGCGGCGGCGGGTTGGATCATCGTATCGACGGGTGAAAGTCTTTTAAGGATCGAAACCGCGGGAATCGTCGCCGCGTCGATGATTTTAGCGCATGTCGATATTATTAAGGGGGAGACATGACGACTCAAGCAATGATCGGCATGCTGGCGGTGGGGTTTCTGGCGGGAATCTTGAGCGGGATGTTCGGGATCGGCGGGGGATTGGTGATCGTCCCGGCGCTGATCGTCTTCATCGGTCTTCCGACAAAAGTCGCCACGGGAACTTCGCTGTTCGCGCTTTTGTTCCCGGTGGGGATTCTGGGAGTGATGGAATATTACCGCACCAATCAGTTGAACATTAAAGCGGGAGCGTGTGTCGCGATCGGGTTGTTCCTGGGAACGTACTTCGGCGCCCGGTTGACTCACTTCTTCTCGGGATCTTCGATGAAGCGAACATATGCGGTCTTTTTGCTCGTCGTGGGGGCGTATTTGCTGCTGACGACGAAGGATAAAACCGACGCCAAAGCCGTCGGCGCGGCGATCGGCGCCCCCGCGATCGAAGCCAAGTCCGCCGATCCCGACGCATCGAAACCGTAAAGTCGACCAAACCGCGGCGCGGCGACCGACGCCGTCGGGAATCCGGGGACGAGCATAAAAACATAATATTTTTTATGTTCAATAATGTTCGTGATCGATACCGGTCCGATCGGCGCGATCGGTCCTTCGTTCGCCGACGAGTTTGAGAAAGACCGCGACGACGGCGGGATCAAGGTGTTTACCCGCGATTGATCTTATATGATTGCGAGCGCGTTCTTTCGACCAAGCCTGATGATACGGGCGATCGTTGGTGATCGCGTCCCAGATATCGACGACCGAGAATATCCGCGCCGCGAGCGGAATCGCCTCGCCTTTGAGCCCGAGAGGATATCCCGATCCATCCCATCGTTCATGATGATAATGAGGGATTTCCAGCGACGGACGAAGAAACGCGATCGGTTCCAAAAGATCGACCGCGAGCTCGGGATGCCGTTTCATGATCGCCCATTCGTCGTCGTCGAGCGGCCCGGCCTTCTTCAAAATCGAATCGGGTATGATCATTTTTCCAATATCATGCAAAAGCGCCCCGCGACGAAGCCGAGCGAGGTCTTCGCCGACGACGCCGATCTCTTTGGCGAGCGCCTCGGCGAGCGCCGTGACGCGCCGACCGTGCCCCTCGGTCTCGTGATCGCGTAAATCCATCGCACGCGACCACCCTTCGATCGTCGCATCGTACGCCGCGATCAATTCCTCGTTCGAGCGGCGAAGATCCTCGAACAGCGCCGCATAATCGACGCCGATCGCCGCCTGGCCCGCAAGCGTTTCCAGAAACGCCCTCCATTCGGCGTCGGACTCCCTCAACGTCCTCGAAAACACGTCGAGCACGCCGAACGCCTCCCCTTTCGACACCAACGGCGCCGCGGCGTGAAACACAAAACCCTCCCGCACCAACGCCGCTACCCCCTCCTCGGATACCGGCGATATAATTTCACTTATCGCCATATCATATCGATATACACCAACATTTTCGTCTATTATTCTTCGATCAAACACTTGATCGATCATCGACCGAAGCGACGACGGCAAACCGCGACTTACGACGAGATCGGGAAAACGTCCCTTGGGATCGTGAATTCGAATCCGTGCGGCGTCGACCTTCAATTGAGAGCACGCTTGTTCCAGAACGACTCCCAGCACGAGCCTGCGATCGGGGCTTACGGTGATCGCCGTATCGATCTTCCGCAGAGCGCCGAGATGATTCAAACGCTGCGCCAGTCGCGCATTTAATTGACGGATCTCGAGTTCAGACTCGACTCGATCCGTCACATCCTCGGCGAAAAACGAAAACCGATCGCGACCGCTCGGACCGGGACCGATCCGACACGCGATGCCGCGGATCCACCGTTCGCCCCCGGAGGTCGCCTTGGCGTAACGAAAACTCACCGAATCATGAATATTTCTGCACTCTTTAAATTTCGAGAGCCACACTTGAATCCGTTCCCGCGGCATCCCCATCTCGACCGCGGTTCGGCCCTCAAGGGTTCCGGGCTCGACGCCGAAATGGAGCGCCGAGGTTTCGTTCGCCGACACGCAGCGAAAATCGTCCCCCTCAAGCTCGACGACCCCCATCACGAACGGCAACGAATCATAAAAGCCGCGCAGGATCGATTCGCTCTCATGCCGAGGTTGTACGACGATCCGCCGCTCGGTCGCGACGCGTACGATCAACATAATCGTATCGGTTGATTCCCCGCCCACCCCCGCCAGCCGACGCGCCGACGCGCCGACAACCTTGCGACCGACTCGGGGAAACACGTGATCGATCCGGATCTCGTCGAGAATCGGATCCGCCGCACACAACCCCGCCAATCGATCCCTCAGCTCGGGGATGTTCCAGCGATAACCGTCGCCGATCGGAGCGAACGGCTCAATCAGTTCTTCCGATTCAATCGCAAAGGTATCGAGGAACGCCCGATTCGCGGTTCGCACGCGTAAATCAGCTTCAAGCAAGAGGATCGGATCGCGAACCGCGTCGACGATCGTGTCGACGACATTCGCATGCGCGCGACCGATACATTCGTCTCCATCGCCGTGCGGGTGCTCGTCGCAACCGGTGACGGCCAACTGGAATCGACGCGGTTTCACCGACATATCGCTCTCGATCTAAGTTCCAAGCCTCGTCCGCGAGACTTACCCAATCGCACCTCTCATCGCGCTTACTCAAAACCTAGGACACGTTTCAATCGATTGAAACTCGATTGAAACGGTGAACTTAAATCGAACTCGTCTCGCGGTGCATCCTCAAGAAGTTATCAGTTATCATCGTCGAAGCGTGAGAATCGAGGCCAACTTCGAGCAACCTCGCTATACTCACTCCCGATCGCACGCTCGACGCGACGAATCCGATTCGACCCGGGTTGGAACACGATGCACGAAGTCGATTTGATCATGACTCTCACGGGAGGGCTCGCCGCCGCTCTCGTTTGCGGCTACGCGACTTCGCGAATCGGCCTGTCGCCGATCGTCGGTTATCTCATCGCAGGTTTTATCTGCGGTCCCAAAACACCTGGATTTGTCGCCAATCGTGAGATCGCCGATCAATTCGCCGAAGTCGGAGTCGTCTTACTGATGTTCGGCGTAGGCTTGCAGTTCCACCTTCATGAACTCCTCGCGGTCCGAAAGATCGTCGCGCCGGGCGCGGTTCTGGTCGTCATTCTCGCGACCCTCATGGGAGCCGGAATCGGCATGTGGAACGGGCAGGGGGGGGCGTCCTCGATCGTCTTCGGCCTGGCGATCTCGCTCGCCAGCACGGTCGTCTTAACGCGCGTACTCGCCGAAAACGGCGATATTCACACGCCGATCGGTCATATCGCGATCGGATGGCTCGTCGTCGAAGATATCCTCACCGTCGTCATCCTCGTCCTATTACCAGTCCTTTTCGGTGAAACGAGCGTCGGCGCAGGAGGGATCGCGATCGCCGTCGCAATCGCGGTCGTTAAACTTGTCATTTTGATCGCGGCGATGTTCGTCCTGGGAAAACGATTCATTCCGTGGTTGCTCGATCGCGCCGCGGCCTCCAAATCACGCGAACTCTTCACCCTCACCGTGCTCGTCGTCGCGCTCGGAGTCGCCGTCGCTTCGGCGAAGCTCTTCGGCGTATCCATGGCTTTGGGCGCCTTCCTCGCCGGAATGGTCGTCGGCCAATCCGAATTCAGCCTCCGCGCCGCGACCGAGGCTTTACCCATGCGCGACGCGTTCGCCGTTCTCTTCTTCGTCTCGATCGGCATCGTCTTCGACCCAGGGCATTTGCTCGAAAATCCCGCTCTGCTCGCCTTCACCTTGGCGCTCATCCTCTGCGGCAAACCGTTGGCAATTTTTCTTTATATGCTTGTGCGTAAACAGCCGCTCAAATCCGCGATCACGCTCGCGTTCGCGCTCGGCCAGATCGGCGAGTTCTCGTTCATCCTCGTCGCCTCGGGAAAATCGCTTGGACTCCTCAACGACGCCATGGCGAACGACGTCGTCGCCGCGGCGATCATCACCATCACAATCAACCCCTTGCTTTATAAATTGATCGGATCAATCCTCGCCAAATCGATGCGGCGGGCTCGCCCCGTCGCCGCGACACAACCTTCCGATCTCGCCGATTCCCTTCCCGAGCCGGCCCCCGAGGATTACGATCGCGCCGTCGTCGTGGGGCACGGCCCCGCGGGTAGAACGCTCGTGCGGTTGCTCGATGAGAACAAAATCGTTCCGATCGTCATTGAACTCAATCTTGAATCGACACGCGCGATCAAAGCCGCGGGAACGAGGGCGATTTACGGCGACGCAACCCGCCGCGAAACGCTCGAACACGCGGGGGTCGACCGCGCCGTCGGGCTCTTTCTCACGAGCGCCGCAATGGCCGGCGCAGGCGAAACGATCCGCCACGCCCGCGCGATCAATCCTGATATATTTATACTCGCCCGCGTCAATTATCTTTCCGAGGCCGCGTCGCTTCGGTCCGCGGGCGCCGATTTCGTCGTATCGAGCGAGGTTGAAGGCGCGCTCGCCCTCACCGAACTTTTGCTCCGAAGATTGGGAGCGACCGCCGACCAGATCGATCGCGAACGCGACCGAGTCCGCTCCGATTTGCACGATCGAGGCGCCGGACTTAGAACCGACGCTCTTCCCCTCGATCGATCGGCGATCGAAGGCGATGCGCCGATTCCCTCGGCGATCGAAACCGCGTCAACCCGAATGACGGATCCGGTCGACCGAGATCCGCAATCGTCTCATCTATAACGTTCGATTTGTCGAGGATGACGATCTTGTACTTACAACGATTTGCCGATATAAGACTCCGTTTCGTAACGTTCGTCGCGACGACTTTGATCCTCGCGTCTCTCGTCTCATGCGAACGTCGTCGCTCTCCCGAGATCGACTCCCCTCGGTTAAAATCGCGCGGAGCGAAAATCGAAGAGACTTCGATCGCAACCGACGCGTTCGTCGCGGGGCGAACAATTTACGTTCCCGCATATTCATCGATTTACGTATCCGATCGCGCATCGCGTTTCAATTTGGCGATCACCCTCAGCCTCCGAAACGCCGATCCCCGCCGCTCGATCTCGATCACCGACGCCCGCTATTTCGACCACGATGGAAAACTTGTTCACGATTACATCAACAAACCGATTCGTCTAGGCCCCCTCGGCTCGATCGAGTATTTCATCAAGGAAAGCGATACGAGCGGGGGAGTCTCGGCGAGCTTTCTCGTCGATTGGGCCGCCGATTCGGATACGATTCCCCCCGTCGTCGAGGCCGTGATGATCGGAACCAAAGGAACGCAAACCGTCTCGTTTACAACCTCGGGGCGACCAATCCAGGATCGACACGCGGAATCGAACGAAACACATCGCTAATCCAACCAATATCTTGATTCATATAATTGTTAATATTTTATGATTGTTGTTTACGAAGGTTTCAACCAACCGAAAATCTCTTCGACCGGGAGTTTGAACCCGGGCAAAGCCGGCTCGGCGGCAAGAACGTCGCCGATTTGTAATGTCATCGAAAGTTCGCCGCCGCGATAAACCTCGATCTTCCGATCTTCGGGAAAGATAAACCAGCCGATCGCCGAACCGTGCGAAGTCGAATGCTTGAGTTTCTTGCGTGTCGCCGCCGCCGATTGACCCGGAGAAAGAATTTCAACGTGAATATCGGGTGGAATTCGATAGACGCTTCCGTATTCACCTTTTGCATCGATCTCAACGTGTTCGGTTCGCATGAACGCGACGTCCGGAACGATCGATCGTCCGGTAAACGTACAGCGAAGTTCGATGAAAGCCCTTCCAAGTCCCAATGGAAGACAATAACGGTTGATGGATCTCGTCAACTCATATTCAATGATCCCGTGCTTGGCTTCCGGCGACACTTTCACCTCGATTCGCCCGTCGATGTACTCGTGATACGGTTTTTCATCGGGGCGCAGGAGGAATTCCTCAAGCGTCATCGAACCCGATTGTCGAGCCGCGGTAGCCATGATCTCACAACCTCCTACAAAATCATCAAGCCGGCGATCACGGTTTCAACCAACCGAAAATCTCTT
>JAKBCQ010000138.1 GCA_021807585.1 Planctomycetota bacterium
CGAGGCGAACCGTTTCGACGCGCGCCCGCGTACACGCCGCCAATATTTGCGCAGCGGCTTGATAACGGAGCGAATCGTCGGCGTAAAGCACGACGCGGAGCGGTTTATCGCGGAGGACTTCGCGGTATCGACTCAATCGATCGCTCAACACATCTACATTATCCAGAGAGACATCGCCGAGGAGGAGGGTTTTGAGATCCCCCAGATCGTCGGATCGGGCGTGGACGACGAGTTCGGTTTCGAGGTCGATTTCGAGGTTATTGGTTCCCGGTTCATTATCGGCGGCGGTCGCTTTGGCCGAATCGCTTCGGAAGACGGCTTGCGGCTCGGCCGGCAGGTACAAATCGAGGCGAGTCTCGCGCGTCGGCGCCTGAAACGAAAGGATAAAGAACGCCAACAATTGAAACGCCATATCAAGCATGGGGGTGACGGGGAAGAGGACCTTTGATTCGTCCCGATTTGATCGTTTCCCTCGTATATATGTGCGTGAAATCATTTAATTACGACTCCGAAGGACGACGAGCGTGAATTTGGCGAATCCGGCGCGTCTCGCCTCGGCCAATCTCCTGCGCACTTCGCCGTATGGGGCGTCGCGATCGGCTCTAACGACGACGCGCGTGAGGAGTTCGCGTCTCGATTCGCCGATCAGTTCGGCGCCGCGGCGGCGTTTTTCGGCGCGCTCGTTCCACCAGGATTCGGCTGCGCGATCGGAGAGCGATTGATCGCCCGAAACGACCCCACCCCGCGCGTCGATGACGACGACGAGCCGATCGAGGCCGAGATCGCTTCGCGGCGTCGCCACGGCCGCGATCGGCAGCCGCACGCCTTTGGTCGCGCCTTCGATTTTCGTGCCGAAGTGTACGAGCATCATAAAAAATGTAATCAACTGTAAAACGACGTCGAGGAGCGGAGTCAAATTCAGTTCGGGGGTCGAATCGTTTCGATTACGATATCTTGAATAATGACGCATAAATATCAACCTGATATAATTATCACAATTGCCAAGGAATCGTTTGCGTTCCGCGCCGCGGGGCTTAAGGTATTTGGGGGTTCGACGCGGATTCGGTCGCCGAATCGTGAGGCGTCGCGGGACCGTTTTCGATCGTCGGTGCATGGGTCGGACCGGGATCGCGGATTTCGTGTCGGCGTTCGTCGTTGATAGGATCCACGGCTTGATCGTCTCCGTTTTCGACGCGAAGTTCGTCGAGAGCGGGGGACATGTCGATCGTCGGTCCCTCGATCGAGGAGGAATCGCGATCGACCGCGTCGTCGTCGCCGGGCGGTTGAACGTGGACCGAAAGCGAGGTCGGGGGCGCGATCGGCGGCCTCGAATTGCGGACCGAACGTTGGAACGAGGGGGCTACGATCGCCGCGGCTCGCCCCGGTCGGGTCCCGAGAGCGAACTGATCAAGCATCGCCTCGGCGACGATCGCGACCTCGAGCGACAGCCGAGCGATCCGGTTGCGAAAATACGCGTGGAAATATATTGCAGGTATTGATATTGCGATGCCTTCAAGCGTTGCGAAAAGCGCCGTCGATATCCCCTCGGCGAGCCGGCTCGCCTGGGGCGAGGCGCCCTCGATCGCCATCACACGAAAGCTTATAATCATTCCATAAACTGTCCCCACCAGTCCGATCATCGGTCCGAGGGTTCCGACGGTGGCGAGGTAGGTGGCGCGGTGCTCCATTTCCATGGTGACGTCGTCGACGACGAGTTCGATTGCGCGGATCGCCTCGTCGCGGCCGCGATCGAGCTTGCGCGCTCCCGCGGCGATCGCGCGCGAGAGAAACGACCGATCCCCCGCGAGTCGTTGATACGCGTCGTTAAATCGCTTTTGAGCCAGCAGTTCGGCGAGTTCGCGCGTCAGCAAATCGGGAATCGCGACCGCGCGGCGATATTCCATGAACATCCAGCCGACAAGCGCTATCAAATAAAAAGATAAGAGCAAAATAACAATTCCGATCGGTCCCGAAGCCTTCGCCATCCAGGCCAGGAACGATTTGGGGGCGTCGGCGGCTTCGCCGGATTCTTGAGGGGAATCGTCGACGCCGCGGTCGGCCGCGATCTTGGCGTCTCGGCTCGGCTCGGCGGTTTGCGCGTATGCCCCGCGGAAGAGACCGGGCACGCAGAAGATGCAAGCGAACGCGATCAACGCGGGCGCCGCCGTGATTGAAGTTCGACGCATCAGATCGCTCAAGATTCGCCCTTCCCTAGACGCGAAAAATTCCACGACGCCAAAACGCCGAGCTTACCCCCTGGAACCGCAAGGTTCAACTCACGCAAAGCCGCCGACCGCTTCAGTCGGACAATCAACCATTAAAGTTTTCATATTAGTATTATAATTATATTTAAATATCAAGAATCATTTCGGCGGACCAGCCGTCCGCGGTTTGTTCAACGACAAGTTGATGGCGGGTCGCGGCCTTGACCTCGTGGTCCATTACGTGCCGCGAACGATCGATCGGCTCGCCCGCGATTCCGCCCGTGAGCGTCGATTGTTCCGCCGAAGTTTTCACCTCAACTTGAAACTTGGCGTAAACGCGACGCCGCGTCTCGACGCGAAAGATCAGCTCGTTCAGCCAGCTTGCCATCAGCCCTTCGAGCGTACGATCGACGAGGTTCACGCTTTCTTCCAGCCGAGATTCGATCGTCGCGGGGTCGGCGACGATCACTCCAATCAAACCCCGCGCCGCCGATTCGAAAAGATCCGCCAAATCTCGGCCCACGACCCTCAGACCGAGGTCGGCGGTGTGCTCGAAGACGACGGCTTCTCCCATCAAAAAACCCTTGATTATAAACTTATTTGAAAGTAACCTATCCTAGCGCCGGTATATTTTAACCGACACGGAGAAGTTCGTCGTCGTTCGCGGGAACGGCGAGATCGAACTCGTCGCGTCGATCGGCGAGATGCCGTTCGAGCTTGCGCAACGCCTTGTATTTTTCGTCGCTCACGCGAGCGACCGAAAGGCCGAGTTCGCCGCCGATCTCGGGGACGTTCCAGCCGCGGGTCCAGAGTTCGACGATGCGATCTTGACGCGGCGTTAACACGGCTCGACGAGCCGCTTCGAGGATTTCGCCCAATTCTTGGCGGTATCGCGCCTTCTGTTCGCGATCGTCGCCGGGGGCGAGCCGCTCGTCAAACGGTTGATATTTTTTGGAGCGTTGAACACGCTTGCGCACCGTGTCGATCGCCCGCACGAGCTCGCGCCGTTCGGGGCTATCCTCGGCGAGGACCATGTTCAGATCAAGCAAGCCCGATCGCGCTTTGGTGAGCAACCGACAGCAAACCTCCTGCGTGCAGTCGTCCCAGAGACCGGGATCGAGCCGCGCGTTCCGCCAGCAGACTGCGCAGTAACGTTGTATATCGCGAACCAAATCGGTTTCGCTCGCCGACGCCGTTAGAGCGGCCAATCCCATGACGATCGCGATCGCCGTCGGACTGACGCTCGCCTTGCGCTGCGATGGATTGTCCTGAATCTCGTCTTGCATGACTCGTCATCCCTCGTACGCGCGAAGAATGCTTTCCTATTAAGCCCGCTTGATTCTCGTTTGTTATCGGACGGCGTCTCGACGAGAACTCGCCGTCATTTTCGCGCTTTCACACGCGTGGTATCGGTGTGGTATTGGTTCGGCCTGCGCCGGTTATTCTTAACGTACCGAGCTAAGTCTAGGTCGACGCGGACGGATAATCAACCAACCGCGTTTTTTGGCGAGCTTTCTGAGCTTGCGATGCGGATGTACGACGATCGCGCGACCCACGCGTTCTAACAGCGATCGATCACTCCAATTATCCGCGTAAGCGACGGTTTCGTCCATCGAAATCCCTCGCCCCTCGGCCCAACGCTCGGCCCAATAGAGCTTCCCCTCGCCGTAACACGGCGGCCCCTGCCCTGTTCCAATCAAACGACCGCGTTGGATCACCACCGGTGTCGTTAAAACATCGGCGCATCCCAGATAGATCGCCAGCGGCTCGATCACGATCCGAGGCGACGACGAAACGAGTACGACGGCTGTTCCCGCCTCGCGCATCGCGTTCATATGCTCGACCGCGCCGAGATAAAGCCGCGGTTTGACGTTCTCAACAAAACTATCGTAAGCGATCCGTTCCAGCTCGACGACGGGGATTCGCGCGATGCTTTTGAGGCCGAAGGCGACAAGCCGGCCGTAATCGAGCCGGCCGAACCGATGCTGAAGACCGTGATACATCGCCCGCAAGATGAACGATCGGCGGATCAGTCCCCGCCGTCGCATAATTCGCGCAAAAAGATAAGTCGTCGTTTCAGCCAAAAGCGTGCCGTCGACGTCGACGAAGGCGATCGCGGGAGGTTGTTCAAACACGGGCCATTCTTTCATCGCGAACCTCCGTTCGCCGTCAGCGCCGCGCCCACGCGGCGAGCCAACGCCGCGGCGGTTTCGCGGTCGCGCGCCTCGGCGATCACCCGCGCGATCGGCTCGGTATTGCTCGCCCGCGCCTGCACCCAGCGATCGTCCCATGCAAGCCGAATCCCGTCGCGGCGGTCGATGCGAGCGTCTGGAAACAACTCCGCCAGTCGTTCAAACCGCTCCGCGGCCCCCTCGTTCGATTCGTTTATTGAGGTTAAATCATATTTTTCTTTAATCATGTAGTAACGTGGTAATGAATCAACGATTTTCGAGATCGGCTCGCGTCGCGCCGCCATAAGGTCGAGGACGAGCGCCATGGCGATGAAACCGTCGCGCACGTAGCCGATGCGGGGGTCGATCACGCCGCCGTTTCCTTCCCCTCCCAGCATCGCTCGTTCGGCGATCATCCGCTCGACGACGTGGATTTCACCGACGGGAGTACGATGCGTGACGAGCCCCTTACTCTTCGCCAGATCTTCGACGACGCGCGACGTTGATAAATTGACGACGAACGGTCCCAGATCTTGATCGAGCCGGCGCGCCGCGACGAGCGCAAGCGTCAGTTCCTCGCCGATGTAGCGTCCCGTCTCGTCGACGATCGCAAGCCGATCGGCGTCAGGGTCTTGCGCGAAACCGATCGCGGCGCCCCGAGCGACGACCCCGGCGGCGAACCCACGCAAATTGTCCTCGGTCGGTTCGGGGGGATGATCGTAAAGACCGTCGGGATTCGCTCCAAGGATCTCGCATTCGCACCCCAAGGCTCTTAATAGCGACGCCGCGGGGCGACCCCCCGCTCCGTGGCACGCGTCGACCAAAACCCGGAAGCGACGCGATTGAATCGCGGTGACATCGACCTTCGCCAGAATCGTGTTCAAATGATCGCGATCGGGATCGTCGATCGTATGAATCGAGCCCAGTTCGTCCCATTTCGCCCAGTCCGGCGATCGTTGATGAAACGCGTCGATCACCGCCTTGCCCATCGTGGGGCTGAGCACCATCCCCTTGGGCTGAAAGAACTTCAGTCCATTGTAGCGGGGCGGATTGTGCGACGCCGAGATCTGAATCCCGCCGCTCGCGGCGTGATCGCGGACGAGCACGCCGAGCGTCGGAGTGGCCACCGCACCCGCCCAAAGCGCGTCTCGCCCCGATGCGACGACCGCGGATAGCACCGCCCTGGAAAACAGATCGGCGGAAATGCGACCGTCGTGGCCGACGACGATCGGCCCAGGCGCCAAAGTCGATGCGTACGCCGCGGTAAAGCCCGCCGCGACGATCGGGTCGAAGCCGTCGCCGACGATCCCGCGAATCCCCGATACGCTTTCAATCCTCGTTCCACTCACAGGTCTTGATATCCATATGATTTTATTTGGGAATCGATTCCCGGGCCGCTCGTCCGCGGCGACCCGATCGATCCGATTTTAACACAACCAAGTCGAATCGTCCCGCGGTCGCGGGTTTCCAATGATCGGCGATCGGAGCGAACCGTTCAACCGACGAAACGCCTCGTAACGTCGCGGGGTCGAAGCGTTTCAATCGATCGCGAACGAATCGAGGAAGAAATCGTTCTTTTCAAACGCGTCGGCGTCGTCGGGCGCCGATACCATCACGCGATAATCACGTCGTTTCGTCAAATACATGCGTTGCTTAATCTTGAGCGTCGTTTTGCCGCCCGGGATCTTGACCTCGAGACGAAGCTCACGCCCGGGTATCTTGCCGGCAGTGACGGGTTTTTCGCCGAGCAGCTCGACCTGGTTCGTGTTCGTCGTCGCTTTTTTCGCCTGATCAAAATATTCGTCGGATTTATCGGTGTTAATATCATAAGGGTATTCATTTACGTATACTCGATATTCGACCGAGCCGACCGAGGCCTTGTAGACTTTGGAGATTTTGGCGGCGGGTTTGGCGCCATCGTTCCCGGGCGCGACCGGCTCTTCCTTGACGGTCGTCTTGGGCTCTCCCGAGAAGAGCACGTGGAACGGCGGATCTTGCGAGCTGAAAAGCCGGAATCCTTCGGGGATCGGTTTCGCGGTCGCTGTTTCGACCGCGGGTTTCGGCTGGTTCGCGGGGAGATTCGCGTGTTCGGCGGGTTTCGGCTCGGTTTCCAGACGCTCGCTATCGGCTCGTTTCAGCGATACGGCGGGGGGTTCGGGTCGAATCGCCTTCGCTTTCGCCTCGGTTCGAAACGACGTCGCGGCGGGAGACTCGGCGGGTTGTCGCTTGGATTCGCTCGATCGCGCCGCGAGTTTCGGCGAGCGTTCGATCAGTTCAAACGAATCCAGATACGCCCTGGCGATCTCCTCGCGAAAGCCGTCGGCGGGGGTCGAGATACCGATCGCGAACAGATCGGTCGAGGTGACCGCCACGAGCATTCGCGACCGCGCGATCGCCTCGCCCGATTCGGGGTCTTTCGTCACATAAACGACCTCACGCGATCCCGCGACGACTCGGTCGGTCGCGTTCTCGTCGACGACCTGCTTCGCGGGGGGC
>JAKBCQ010000139.1 GCA_021807585.1 Planctomycetota bacterium
ATGAAATCGACGGCGCGATTGCGCGGGGTCGTATTCGACATGGACGGGGTTCTCGTCGAATCCGAGCCGTTCATCATGGAGGCTTCGTCGCGGATGTTCGCCGAGAAGGGGTACACGATCGGTCACTCGGAGTTCAAGCCGTTTGTGGGGATGGGGGAGGATCGGTTCATCGGCGGACCCGCCGAGAAATTCGGGATCAAGCTCGACCCGGCTCGCGACAAGGCGCGCACGTACGAAATTTATCTTGATATTATCAAAGGCAAACTTAAGCCGCTTTCGGGGGCGGTCGAATTGGTTTATAAGTGTCGCGATCGCGGTTTCAAGCTCGCGGTGGCTTCGAGCGCCGATCGGATCAAAGTGGAGGGTAACCTGCGCGAGCTGGGGATTCCCGCGGAGACGTTCGCGGCGATCGTCACGGGCGACGATGTTGCGAGGAAGAAGCCCGCTCCCGATATTTTTCTTGAGGCGATCCGTCGGCTCGGGGTTGAACCCGCTTCGTGTTTGATCGTCGAAGACGCGGTCGCGGGAGTCGCCGCGGCGAAGGCCGCGGGTTCGAAGTGTTTGGCGGTCACGTCGACCTTTCCACCCGAGAAACTCGCCGCCGCCGATTGGATCGTAACCGACTTGCGCAACGTTTCCGATCAGGTTCTTAGCTGGTAAATCCGATCGATTTTAACATCAATTGAAATCTTTACTTACATTAGACAAAGATATTATGATTTAGGTAACATTAGAAATCGAACGATCCTTTCGACGATCGATCGATTTGACGCCAGGATTCGGCGAGCGGTATTATACGTTTTGGAAGCGTTCGCCGGGTAACTCTTGTATTTCGTCCGGAGACAGAACCGATGAGCACGGCCGATCGATTTCGGACGGTCGTCGCGCCTCCGCTGATCGCCGGGGATCGGTTGAGCCGCGCCGAGTTTCACCGCCGTTACGAGGCTTCTCCCGAGGATCTTCGAGCCGAGTTGATCGACGGAGAGGTGTTGATGGCGTCGCCGGTAAGCGCGGATCATGGAGAGCATGCGGCTCTAATCGTTTACTCACTCGTTGTTTTCGCCCAATCGTCGCCCGCTTTACGAGCGAGCGAGAACGCGACGCTCGTCCTCGACGACCTTTCCGAGCCTCAACCCGACGGTCTGCCGGCGATCCGTCCCGAATACGGCGGGCGCGTTCGCCTGATCGACGGATATGACACGGGCGCCCCCGAGCTTGTGATCGAGATCGCCAAGGCGACCCGAGACATCGATCTCGGTCGCAAACGAAACGATTACGAACGAAACGGCATATCGGAATATCTTGTTGTCGCGATCGAACCCGCCGAGTTGTTTTGGTTCGTTGCGCGACACGGTCGATTCGAACGACGATCGCCGGACGCCGACGGAATCCTACGGAGCGAGTCGTTTCCCGGCTTTTGGCTCGACGTCGACGCGTTTCTTCGGCTCGACTCGGATCGGCTAACCGCGGTTCTCGCGCTCGGCAAGGCGTCTCCCGAGCATAAAGCATTCATCGTGGGTCTCGACGCGGCTCGACGCGACGATTCGGTCAATTGATTCGCATCAGGCGACCGCAAACGTTATCATCAAGCCCGATCGACCCGAACGTCCGCTTCGCCTTCGAGAGCGTTTCATGCCCGTTTTGGACCGCGAGGAATACATCGAGCAAGCGTATTTTTTTCAAGCGTTCCGCGAGCGTTTGATCGACGGGATGCC
Organism: Planctomycetota bacterium; assembly: GCA_021807585.1. Classification (GTDB taxonomy): domain Bacteria; phylum Planctomycetota; class Planctomycetia; order Isosphaerales; family Isosphaeraceae; genus JAKBCQ01. The sequence continues at coordinate 1,716 of JAKBCQ010000139.1, forward strand.
TGCTCAGGAGATCCTTTCGCGGATCGGCGAGGAACTGTTATCAACGACCAAACTGCCGATGGCGATCTCGTTCCTCGCGACCGAAATCAAAGCGTCGGGCGTCGTCGCCCCGTCGATGTCGCTTATGTCGCATTACTTCGCGCCGTTTCAGGCGTTCGTGATCGCTCGCGGCGAGAACGAAACGAGCAAGTTCCCCTTCGATCAAGCCTTGCTTATTCTTGAACGCGAGGCGAAATACAAATCCGAATCCCCAACATCCGCCGGTTTGTTTATCTATCAATTTGAAACGATCTCTCGGAACCGTCTCGGCTATAACGACGGGATCGCGTCGATGGCGAGCGATCCTCATTTCAACGACGACTGGCGTGAGTATATTGAAAGGCTGCGCGATCGATTGGGCGACGTCGATTTCGCCGACCTGATTTACGTGCGGTCGGCGTATTTCGTCGCCGAGCGTCGCCGGCTCGATGACGAATTCCATCCCAAATTTCCGACTCTCTTCAGCGAAAAAGAGGGTAAAATCGCGCGGGCGCATCGGGGACGCGATCCGATGTATTTGTTCAAGGCACTGCAGCGTCAGGTCGGTTATCCCGAGATCCCTCGGCCGCATCGGCCCGACGCGATTGAAGACCGCGTCGCGGCGCTCGAATTACGGATTGCGCAACTGGAAAATCGGGTCAAACTCGCCGAGGGGGATCTGCATAACGATTTCGATCCCGCCGAGGTTCTCGTGAAACCCGAAGATACCGCGGGAATACCCAAAGGATGGGGACGAAGCGTCGACGATTCAAACAACTTCAAGTAGGTAACACGCTTATGTTATTTGATACCTTTCCACGATTTCGATCGATCGATTCCCGGAGTCAAGCGAGGGTAGCGATTGCGATCGTCGCGGTTTTCGGCGGATTCCTCGGCTTCTCGATCTCGACTTACGGAGCGGGTTCGAACGATCGGTCGCATCCCCTCGAATTCGATCGAATCGTGATCGACGCCGACATGCCTGGGGGATATCAGGTTGAGGTCGCGGATGTCGACGGCGACGGCAAGCTCGACGTCGTCTCCCTTGGGAACGGCGTGTGCGCCTGGTATCAGAATCCAAGCTGGCGCAAACGGATCGTCACAACTCCCAAACAAACACCCGGCATCATCAGCACCGCGACCGCCGATCTCGACCGCGACGGCAAAGCCGAAATCGCGATCGGTTACGATTTTGAGATGAACGAACCCAAACGCGGCAAGCTGTCGATCGCTCGTCAGGGAAGTTCGATCGACGATTCGTGGAAGCTCGAACAAATCGAGGCGATCGGAAGCATTCACCGGCTCCGTTTCGGCGATTTGGACGGCGACGGTCGGCTCGAACTCGTCGTCGCGCCGATTTTCGGATCGGACGCCAAACCGCCGACATTCCAAGAATCATTCGCTCATCTTATTTATTTTACGCATAACGGGTCTTCGGCAAATCATGATTTAGTTTGGAAACATCATGATTTAGGCGAATTTTTGGTGATGCACGCGATCGAGGCGATCGACGCGACCGGAGACGGAGCGATCGACGTGCTTTCGGCGAGCAACGAAGGGGTGAGCCTCACGACGCTCGACCGCGCGACGGGGGGTCGTCCGCAAACGCGTCGGCTTGTTCAGGGAGGGGCGGGAACGGCGCCGAAACGGGGATCGAGCGAAATTCATCTGGGAAAACTGGCGGGAGGGGCGCGATTTTTGGCGACGATCGACCCCTGGCACGGAACCGACGTGTCGGTGTGCCTTGAAGCAAAACCGGCGTCGCTCGTCTTCGGCGCGCGGACGGTCGTCGATTCGACGTTGAGCGACGGCCACGCGCTTTGGGTCGCCGATTTCGACGGCGACGGCGACGACGAAATCGTCGCGGGGCATCGCGGTAAGGATCACCGTGTATCGATTTATGATTTTGACGGCAAGACCTGGAATCGCACCGTCCTCGATCGAGCGATCGCGGCGCAAGACCTTCGCGGCGGCGATATCGACGGCGACGGCAAGCCCGACGTCGTCGCGATCGGCGGGTCGACGCATAACGTCGTTTTGTTCAAACCGAGAGCCCGCTGAATCCTTCACACAAATATCATCGGATCGACGCGTCTCGTTCGCATCGACTTCTTAGAACATGGATTCGTTTGCGAGATCGGACGGCGCCCCGACCCGCCACGGCGAGGATTTTTACGATGTCTCATCTGATTAGATCGTTATGCTTTCTTTCAGCGCTCTTCTTGATCGAGCGCGTATCGATCGGTCGCGGCGAGCCTCCCGAACGGACGGTTCGGGAGTCCACGGCGGAATGGCCGGGGCTCAAGCCTTCGGGAAGCGTTCTATTGCCCAACGGCTGGTCGCTCAAACCCGCGGGGAGGCAGGTCTCGATGGGGGATTTCCCCGCGGTGCTCACGGTCGATCCCGCGGGCGCGTATGTCGCGGTGCTGCACGCGGGCTACGGCGAGCATTCGATCGCGATCCACGACGCTGAAACGGGCGCCGCGATCTCGCGGGTGGTGCTCCCCCGCAGCTTCGCCGGGCTCGCATGGACCGGCGACGGCAAACGCATCTTCGCGGGGGGCGGTTTCGACGACGTCGTCTACCGTTTCGATTGCGATCAAGGATCTCTTTATCACAAACAAATTTTGAAATATCCCGACGATCGCCGCCGCGTACCCGGAGGAATCGCGGTTACGAAAGACGGAAAATCGATCTGGGTCGCAAACGTCTTCGGCTTTTCGATCGCCAAGTTCGACGCCGAATCGGCAACAATGATCGCCGAGATCCCCCTCGACGCCGACTCCTATCCGTACGGAATCTCGCTCGACGAAACCAAGAATTGTGTTTATGTGAGCTTATGGGGCAAGGCTCAGGTCGCGGTCGTCGATACCGAATCGCGTAAGATCGTGCGTCGGTTCGATACACAAGAACACCCCAATGAGATTCTCACGGCGCGGGGCGGGTCGATTCTTTATGTCGCCAACGCGAACCGGAACACGGTTTCGGTGATCGACGTCGCGCAAGGCAAAACGCTTGAGCTGATCGGCACGTCGATCGATCCCAAGGCCCTTCCCGGATCGACGCCGAGCTCGCTCGCGCTGACCCGGGACGAAAAGATTCTTTTCGTGTCGAACGCGAACACGAACGACGTCGCGGTCGTCAACGTCGAAAAGCCGGGCTCGAGCGTACCCCTCGGCTTCATCCCGACGGGATGGTATCCGACATCGGTCCGTATTTCTCAAAACGGAAAACATCTTTATATTTTAAACGGCAAAGGGACGACTTCCAAGGCGAATCGGAACGGTCCCAATCCGACGGTCGCACGTCGAACGACCGAATACATCGGCGGGCTGTTTCAAGGGACGATGTCGATCCTTCCGGTTCCCGGCCCCAAAGAAATGATCGCGTACACCAAGACGGTCCACGAATGCCTTCCGCGATCGTCGAAACCCGAAGCCGCCGAGGGAAAGCCCAAAACCGCGGTCCCCGCCGCCCCCGGGGAACCTTCGCCGATCAAGCATGTGGTGTATATCATCAAGGAGAATCGCACGTATGATCAAGTTTTTGGCGATATGCCCGAGGGGAACGGCGAACAATCGCTTTGTTTGTTCCCCGAAAAAATCACGCCGAATCATCATGCGATTGCGCGAGAGTTCGTGCTGCTCGATAATTTTTATGTCGACAGCGAGGTGAGCGCCGACGGTCATGAATGGACGATGGGGGCTTACGCGACCGATTTCGTCGAGCGGATCTGGCCGCTCGGCTATCGCGGCGATCCTCACGTTCCCTATCCCTCGGAAGGCTCGTTCAAAATCGCCGAACCCGCGGAAGGATATCTTTGGGATCGAGCGCGCGTTAAAGGAATCACGTATCGAAGCTACGGCGAGTTTGTGAAGAACGGACCGACCGCTGATTTCGCCGGGACGACAAAGATCGAGGCTCTTCAAGGACATTTTGATCCCTTTTATCGAAGCTTCGATATGGATTATCCCGATCGTAAGCGCGCCGAGCGATTCCTTCACGAGCTCGCCGAATTTGAGAAATCGGGCGATTTACCTCGTTTGATCGTCCTTCGTTTGCCGAACGATCACACCGCGGGAACGAAATCGGGATCGCCGACGGTTATGGCGGCGATCGCCGACAACGATCTCGCGCTCGGACTGGTCGTCGAGGGATTGAGCAAGAGCCGCTTCTGGAAGGATATGGCGATCTTCGTCGTCGAGGACGACGCCCAGAACGGCGCCGATCACGTCGATGCGCACCGGACCGTCGCGCTTGCGATCAGTCCTTACATCAAAAAACACTCGGTTGATTCGACGTTATACAGCACGGCTTCGATGCTGCGAACGATGGAACTCTTCCTCGGTCTTGAACCGATGAGCCGATTCGACGCGTCGGCGACTCCGATGAGCGCAGCGTTTGGTATCGAACCCGATGACGCGTCATTCGTTCATAAACCAGCGACGATCGATCCCGACGCCAAAAACACCGCGACCGCGTGGGGCGCCGATCTCTCGAACAAACTCGATTTGACTCGAGAGGATCAGATCGACGACCTGCTGTTTAACGAGATCATCTGGAAGGCGGTCAGGGGGCCGAATTCAATCCCTCCCGCACCCGTACGAGCCGCGTTCGTGCTCCCCAGAGAACGGCTCAAGATCGCCCAAGCACGAGACGACGACGATTGACGAATCCCGATCGGAGCGGTATCCACAAATCCACGCCGTCGTATCAAGATAAACCCTCCTCGAATCAAGGAGGGTTTTCTGATATGAATATTACACAATCGTTTATTGATGAAACAAAGGTTTCACGCCGCGAACGAGCCCGCGTCGGCACTCGATTCGGATCGAGCCGTCGTCAAGAAGTCTCGCGTCGAAACCCCGTATCGGCCCCGCGGCGAGGAGCGCCGAGCGGGTTTCGGCCTTCGTCTTCGAGGGGGCGGCGCGATCGAACCATTCGTCGAAATCGAGCGAAAACGACTCCTCGACGAAGCGGATCGAATCGAGCCCCGCCGCGGCGAATGAATCGATAAGCTCTCCGGGTGAAAGCTCTTTCACGTGGCTATAATCTCGCGCGATTTCGATCTCATTATGAATTCGCGCCCGATCGCGATTCG
>JAKBCQ010000140.1 GCA_021807585.1 Planctomycetota bacterium
TCTCGCCGTTCGTGGTTCCCAAATAACGCTCGGCGAACTTGAGAAAAGTCGGCCAATTGGGTCCGGGAGTGTGGCCTGCGGTATGCCGGCGAAAACCGATCTCGCCCTCGATCAACGCCGCTTCGGGCGACGGGTATTCGGTCGTCTCCAAACCCCTCTTCCCCAACAATCGATAAACCGGGCTCGCTCCCACCCCCGCCATAAACGACCCCCTCGCGTCGATCCAGCCGTCCCCCTCGGTCGCCCCCGCGCCGATAAACACAGGACGAGGCGCACATAAGGCGATCAATTCATGCGAATCGATCGGCATGTCCTTCCACGTCAGCGGGCCGGCGTACTTCAAAAACGTCCCGGACATCCAATGATATTCATTTAATGCCGCGACATTCTCGACCAATTCCCCCCAGTTGCGGCGATGAAGCTTGAGGCCCCCTTCGCCCGACGAGCTGACGAACGCGATCGCGATCCGAGGGTCGTACGCCATCGCCACGACCGCGGCCTTGCCGTAGCGGGAATGTCCAAAAACGCCGACGCGTTTGGCGTCGACCGCCTTATCGGTCTCAAAATAATCGATCGCCCGCGAAGCCCCCCAGCCCCACGCTTTAAGAACCCCCCAATCGTCGACGCGACGCGGTTTTCCCTGGTTGCAAAGCCCGATGATCCCCTTCGTCAACCCCGCTCCATTATCCGCCTGCACCGAGTTGGGAACGATCACCGCGTAAGCCCATCCTTTCTCAAGCACTTGTTGACGCGAAGGCGGTCCCACGAACATCGGCGGTCTCGCCGGGGGATTCGCGCCTTTGGTCGCCGCGGCCGATTCGGCTTTGTTCGCGGCTTTGGCGGTTTGGGCTTTCGCGTCGCCTTTGGTCGCCGCCGCGACGGGGCGAGGGCCTCGGCCGGGGAAGGCGCCGAAGCCGAATTCGAGAACGACCGGGACGGGGGCGGTCGCTTTCGCGGGAGTCGTCAGCGTCAGTTGGATCTCGACGGTGATCGCCGGGAACGACGAATTGTCGACACGCCCGACGAGCTTCTTGACAACCACGGGGATCGACGCGACGGTTTCCTCGGTCACGCCGACGACCTCCCATAAAACCTTGGGCGTTTGTTTGGGAGTTCTTCCGTAAATCTCACGATCGAAATCCTCGACAATTTCAGGACGTCGTTCCTTCCACCACATATCGGCCGAATCAACCTTTCGGCCGTCTTTCATGATAAGCGGGTCGGGGAGATCGGGATAGGGATTCGCTTTGGATTCGTCATAATTCGCGTAATTGGGGGCGTTGCGATTCGACCCGTTCGCTCCCTGGCGAAGCTCTTTGATCCCGAGGAGATCCATAAGACGTTGACGATCTTGTTGCGCGGTCATTTCGACGGGGAGTTCGGTTTTCGATCCTCCGGAGGCGGTTCCGGGCGTTTGCCCACGCGCGGCGATCGCGACGGCGAACACGCTGAAAACGACGGCGAAACGGAAGCGGGTCATCGATCGGTCCTTAAAAAGATAAGAATCGCTCGCTTGGATCTGGAGGCGTCGAAATCGACACGGCGACCCGCCGCGGTAACGATCCCGACCTATGCTGAACCGACATCATCGTCGGCGCGGCGATCGCGAGCAAGGGGGTCGTCGATGATTTCTTAAGGAGATCTTTTGAGGCGAGAACCGCTTGGTGGATCCGCTGAATCGACCTCGAAATGCGAACCAGGTTCGACGCGGCGGTTGAGCCGACCTTGAGGCAAAGACTCCCACCAACCTTCGAGCGAATCGACCGAGATCCTGAACGATCCCTCGCGTTGAACTTCAATCGTGATCAAGTCGTCGATCGACGGGGTGAGATAGACGTCTCCAAATTCGCACCGAAATCCATATTTATCGATACATGATATTACGACTTCGCTCTCTTTGGCGATACGGAACGAAGAGCTTCGTTTACCGCCGGGAGGGATCCGATCGAACGTGATTCTCGACCCGCCGGCCTCGACGACGACGTCGGTGATCGGATCGTTCGAGTTGTTGACGATCGTGACCCTCGATGCGTAATGAATTAGATAATAAGAGATCGCTATAAGCGCGATGAAAGCGCATCCGATCGCCGCCGCGGCGCTTCGTTTCGTTGGTTTTGAACGCATCGATCGAAACCTCCAAGGATTTCGGTCCGAGACGCCGGATTTGACGTCTAAACGGAAACCAAGATATCCGATATGTTATAATATCAAATCATTCGATTCATCCGATCGATCGGGAATGCTCTCTTCGCGGCGATAGTTGATTTTGGCGGAGATCACGTTCGGTTTCAATCCACGATTGCACGTCTTCGGCGGGTTCGGTATCGTGATCGGGTATCGGCGGTACAAATGGATGATACGACAACAGTTTAAGTAATTATGAAAGAGGGAGTCGGCGTGAGGATGATGACGGATCGTCGCCGAACGATGATCGATCTATTCAGCGGGGCGGGGGGGATGACGCTCGGGTTCGCGCGGGCGGGGTTTACGCCGATCGCCGCGGTCGAGCGCGTTCCGGCGTTCGCTCGAACGTACGCGGCGAATTTTGGCGATCATGTGATCACAAATCCGATCGAGCAAGCGATCACGAGCGCGCGCGAAATCAGGGCCGATCTCGTCGTCGGCGGGCCTCCGTGCCAGGGGTTCTCGAATCTCTCGGGGAATCGTCGCGACGATCATCGACGCGTGCTTTGGCGTTATTTTATCGACGTCGTCGAATCGTCGCGCTGCGAGGCGTTTGTGATGGAGAACGTGCCGAATTTGCTGACGAGTCCCGAGGGGTCGGCGATCATCAAAGCGTCTACGGATCTGGGCTTTTCGATCGACGCCAAAGTGCTTAAGGCTTATCGGTTCGGAGTTCCTCAAAATCGCAAGCGTACGTTTATCGTGGGGTGTAAGAAGGGGGCGATCGAACTTCCCGAAGGAAATGGAACGATCGCCACGGTTCGAGACGCGTTCGAGGGGATTCCGCTCGTTCCCGACGTGCGGGCTTTTTCGAGGGCGGAGGTTCCCGTGCCGACATCGGCGCTTCATATCGCGCGCAATCCCACCGAGACGAGCCTGAATCGTTACGCGTTGATTCCGCCGGGGGGAAATCGTTTCGATCTGCAACGGTTGGCGCCCGAGCTGACGCCGGCTTGTTGGATCAGGAAAACGAGCGGCGGCACCGATCTATTCGGCAGGTTGGAATGGGACCGCCCCGCGAGGTGTACGATTCGGACCGAGTTTTATAAGCCCGAGAAAGGTCGATATCTTCATCCGAGCGAAAATCGACCGATCACGCACTGGGAGGCGGCGCGGTTGCAAACGTTTCCCGACGATTTCCTCTGGTGCGGAACGAAGATTGAGATCGCGATCCAAATCGGCAACGCGGTTCCACCGAGGCTCGCCGAGGCGATCGGTCGCGGCGTATGGGATCATTTAAACCGATGATGAAACGGTATGCTCGACGTGACGATCCCGCGTGATCTCTCGGTTCATCAAAGCAAGCGCGGGGTTATCGAACGCCTTGGCGCGAACCCCGAGGCGAGCGATCGGGTCCGAATCGCTCGCGAACGAAACGTGTTTGAAGGCCGGGCGGCGGGCGGCTTCAGTTAGCTGGAATTATGACTCAAATACTTAAAGAAGTTCGATCACAAGAGGGGGTTTTGGGCGATCGGATCGCGGCGCGGATTGTTCGGCTGGCGTATCCCGTGCTGATCGAGCAGGCGCTTTTATATCTGGTTGGATTTTCGGATACGGTGCTTACGGGCTATTTTTTGGGGGAGGAGCATTTGGCCGCGGTGACGAACGCGAGTTATTTGCTGTGGATGATCGGGAGCCTGCTGACGGTCGTTTCGGTGGGAGGGACGGCTTTGACGGCACGGCTTCATGGAGCGAACGATCACGGCGCCGCGACGCGCGTTTGTCGGCAGTCGATCGCGCTCGCGTGGATGATCGGAACGGTGATTCTCGTCACGGGGTGGACGCTTGCTCCGATTGTGATTTCGCTGATGAATCTGACAGGGGTCGCGGCGGTTTCGGCGACGCGATTTTTGCGGATCATTCTGATCGTGATGCCGCTGTTGGCGACGACGACGGCGGGGGTCGCTTGCCTGAGGGGGGTGGGAGACACGCTGACGGGTATGTGGGTGATGATTGGTGTGAATCTCGTCAATATCGCGCTCAGTTGGCTGCTGGCTCGCGGAGCGGGGCCGATTCCTTCGTTTGGGTTCGCGGGGATTGCGACGGGAACGGCGTGCGGCGAGGGGTTGGGAGGGATCGCGGTGTTGATCCTGCTGGCGCGCGGTCGATCGGGGCTTTCGCTCGGCGTGGATGGATTAATCCCCAACGTTCGCGATTCTTGGCGGATTTTACGCATCAGTTTGCCCGCGGCGGGGGAGGGGCTGACGAATTCGCTTTGCCAGCTCTGGTTTCTTGGGCTGATCAATCGGCTGGGGCCGACGGCGACGGCTGCGCACGGTGTGGCGATCCGTTGCGAGGCGCTCGCGTTTTTGACGCTTAACGCGTTCGCCGTCGCCGCGGCGACGCTGACGGGGATGTATCTGGGAGCGGGTCGTCCCGACGCGGCGCGGCGAGCGGGTCGAACCGCGTGGGTGATGGGGCTGGCGACGAGCGCTGGCCTGGGTATCTTCTTATATACACAACCGGATTTCTTGTTTTCGATGTTTTTGGGGGGAACGAAGCCGAGGGTCTCCGAACTGGGAGTTCCGGTGTTACGGATCGTGTCGTTCGCGCTCCCCGCTCTGGCGACGATCAACATCCTCTCGGGATCGTTGCGGGGCGCGGGGGATACGCGTCCTCCCTGGTTGATCGTCCTTTTTGGATATCTCGTTGTCCGAATCCCGCTCACTTATTATTTTGTGCTCACGCCGATCGAAGGGGGGATCGGATTGGGGCTTAGGGGGGCTTGGCTGGCGATGTTCGCCGATCTGTCGGCGCGGGGGGTTCTGGTCGCCGCGCGATTCCTCGGCGGCCGCTGGATTCATGCGAAAATCTAGATTCTATAATAAATAAATATATAGTATGGTCACGGTCGCGGCGTGAACGACACGACGACCGTCTTGCGGTCGGGGCTTGTCGTTTGTAATGTTGGTATTCATTCGTTTGAGACCGGCGGGAGGTCGAGCGATCGTCGCTGGGCCGCCCGAACTTCCACGCAAGGACACCCCCCGATGATTCGCACGTTCGCCCTCTGGTCGGTCGCGTTGGTTTTGTCGTTTCAAGGTGGATCCGCGGCGCGAGCGCAAACGCTTGGCGTCGGCGATTCGGCTCCCAAGATCGAGGTCAAAGAATTCGTCAAGGGAGACGCGGTGAAGGAGTTCGAGAAGGGGAAGACATACGTCGTTGAATTCTGGGCGACGTGGTGCGGCCCTTGTCGCGTGAGCATTCCTCACCTCACCGAGCTTCAAAAGAAACATAAAGATATCAAGTTTATCGGCGTGTCGGTATGGGAGAATGAGCCCGACAAGGTGAAGCCGTTCGTCAAAGAGATGGGCGACAAGATGGATTACGCGGTGGCGATGGACGACGTTCCCAAAGACGCGAAAGGCGCCGACGGCAAGATGGCCAAGAATTGGATGACCGCGGCCGAGCAGAATGGAATTCCGTCGGCGTTCGTCGTGGGCGGCGAAGGGAAGATTATGTGGATCGGTCATCCGATGGAGCTTGATAAGGTACTTGATAAGGTTTCCGCGGGCACGTTCGACCTCGCGGCGGCGATCAAAGAGCACAAGGAGGCGATGGAGAAGCAGGAGAAGCTCAAAGCGGTGCAGCAAAAATTGAGCAAAGCGCAAGCCAAAGGTGAAAGCGCGTTGCTGAAGGCGATCGATGAGATTATTGCCGACGATCCGTCGCTCGAGGAACAGCTTGCGCCGGCCAAGTTCATGATGTTGGTTCGAGTGAAGGGGAAAGAAAAACAGGCCGTGGAATTCGCGTCGAAATTGATCGACGAACGCTTTAAGGATAACGCCGAGATTTTAAACGCGATCGCTTGGACGATTGTCGATCCCGACGCGGGCAAGCGAGATGCCGAACTCGTCGCGGTCGCGCTCAAGGCGGCGATCCGCGCCGATAAGATCTCGGAAGAGAAGAACGGAGCGATCGCCGATACGCTCGCCAAGGCGTATTTCGATTCCAAAGAATTCGCCAAGGCGGTCGAGACGCAGGAGCGAGCGATCAAACTGACCCCCGACGCTCCCGACGAGCTGAAAGATCGGCTTAAGCAATACCGCGAGGCGCTCGAAAAGAAGAGCGAGAAGTAAGCGCTCGTTCACGGATCAGAACGCGTTGAATTTGGATCCGGCCGATCCAGCTTGGGGTTCGATTCGTCGACCCTCGACGCGGGTCGGCCGCGATCGAATCAAAAAACAAAATGGCCATTATCTGATGCGATGTTTTTGTTTTGGGGGGCGTGCCGTGAGGCGACTGAATCGTGCGGGCTTGGCTGTAACTTGGATCGCGGCGGTCGTTTTGGGTTGTTTCAGCATATCGCTTGCGGCGGGGGGAGAGCCCGAGAAGGCTCGGGACAAAGCGGCGCTCAAGCCCGTTTCGGCGGAGGCTCGGCGGATTCACGACGCGGGGATGTTGTTCGACGGGCACAACGATCTGCCGTGGAAGTTGCGGATGGACGGCGATATGTCGTTCAAGGTGATTGATATTTCGACGCGTTTGAAAACAGGACATACCGATATTCCCCGGTTGCGAGCGGGGGGGCTGAAGGCTCAGTTTTGGTCGGTGTTTATTCCTTCGGAATTTGAGCATCCGGCGCGGACGGTTTTGGAGCAGATTGATTTGGTGCGGCGGATGGTTGCGCGATATCCGGGCGATTTC
>JAKBCQ010000141.1 GCA_021807585.1 Planctomycetota bacterium
AATCGGAGCTGAAATCGACCGATTAAAAAGAACTAGATTAATATTTTCGATCGATTTCAATTGTGTTAAGCTCTCGCGTATTCTCAGCCGGCTATTCGGAAGATAATCCGCGAATGCAACGCAATGCAAGGGTGAATCTTTATTTGATAAGGCGAGAAGCCGACCGAACCGTCGCTTAAATTGTATTAATATTAAATTGTATTAATATTAATGAAAACGGGCTCAAACGGTTCGCCCTCCCGTAAGATCAAGCGCGCCGAACGACTTGCCGAAGCATTGATTCTTTCGCGATCGACCCGGGAAACTTCGCGTCCATGATTCTTAACGACCCGACTCATAATTTCAAGAGTTCGACACGCGAGAATCCGTGCAGTCCCTTACGTTTTGTCCTCCAATCTTAACCTCAACATCGTATTCGCGAGCGTCGCGGCGAGCGCGACCGCAGCGCCCCAACCGACGATCGCCGCGTACCAAACGTACGCGTTACGATTCGCGAGCCTCGCGGCCGGATCCTTCGAATTTTTGGCCTTCTCGGCTTCCTTCCGTTCCAAATCTTCCCGCTTCAGCCGATCGAGCTCGGGCTCGACCTTCGCCAGACGATTCGCGATTTCCAACCGCTCGGAATCGAGATCGGCGATCCGATTGGCGATCGCGTTAAGCTGCTTTGAACGCTCGTCGAGCTTGTTTTTGTACTCGTCGCGGTCGCGGATCGCGCGATCAAGATCCTTCAAAAACACCTTCGGCTCGTCGACCCCCGCCCTCGAAATCAACAGCTCGAGCGCCGCCGAATGATTCGTCGTTTCTTTATGCAAATATTCACTCATATCGGCGAGCTTTTTGGTTTGCTCGACCGAGTTTTGAGAAAGGGAATAGAGCCAAAAGACGATCATCACCCCGAGCGCTCCCGTGAACGCCCCCAGCACGGTGAAGATCGCGGCCGATTGCGCTCGTTCGCCCGCCGCGGGTACGTTTGGTCTCGATATCATGGCGATCAACTCGGCTTCGAGTCGGGGCGATAAGCGAATCTCACCCGCCTCCCCCGACGTCGAAGGCAGGTCCTCCAATTCGTTCACAAACCGCGCCGCCGCGACCCGATCGCGACGATTCGCAACCACCCAAAATCCCGATACCGACGCCAAACGTCCGTCACGCCAGCGAAAAAATCCACGCTTCCCCCGCACGGGATCGACCACGTACGCCGTCTGAAGCGGCTGATTAAAAAAATGCCGGTGGATGAACTCGTCATGTCCCGATAAAAAGATCCCGAAATCCGGATGCGTGTGATACCAACCCACGATGTCGAGATCGGGATGATTCGCGTCGCGCTCGCGATTGATCTCCTCCCACGAATCATGCGTGTACGTAAAACTCGCTTGCGTGTTTTCGTAATGCTTCGCCTCGATCCGATCGACGATCCAGACGAACGGTTTCCCTGTATGAATATCAACACATTCCTTACCAAGTAGAATTCCTCCGAGCTCGACCGACGTATCCGAAGCCGCGTGTCGTTCGATCGCTTCGGCGGCTTTGATATCGAGGTAAATCGCCGGATCTTCGGGAACGGGAACGCCGTAAGCGAGCGCCGCGACCTCGGGGTCGCGGTCGGGCGGAGCGAGCCTCGCGGGCTCGCGGTAGCTCATCTCGCCGAAGACGATCTCGTCGTCGTTCACTCGTAAGTCCCCCCGGATAATAATCACAGAACGTTCAATTCGATCGCGATAAAACATCTCGATCCGCAGCCGACAGATAAAACCGCGTCTGATCCGCCGATTCGATCCGCACGTAATCATAAGGCGCGAAACCAAGATCCGAGAGCCGTCGCTCGGCGTGCTCCGAACCCTCTTCGACCGCGCTCAACCCCGCGGGGCGCGACTCGCCCCCGCACCGCGCGCAAATCGAATCCGATCGATGAATCAACGATCGCACGCGATAAACAGGCGTTACAATCTCGCACCGATCACAAATAAAAGATGCGATCACATCTCTTTCTAGAACGATCGATCGCGGCGAACCCGCGAAGTCGTCGCGGGTTTTATCAAAAAGTTCGGCCGCGGTGTTCTTCACGCTCAATTCCAGCGCGATCGGCTCGGGATACGTCTCATGACTCAAACAATCGTCGCGACGCGGCAGTTTGGTCGTATAAAATCGATTGCCGACGCCGTTGAACACGAACGCCGATCCCGCCTCGACGGGAAGATCGTGTAAAATCTTGAGCGCCTCTTGAACCTCGAGCGCACCCATCATCGATGCGATCGTCGGCGCCGTGGGAACCTTCCCCTCGATGATCTCGTCGCGTCGCAGCAACGGACAGCTATATCTAAGATTCAATAATTGATAATCACGTTCGGTCATCGCGCACTCGTAACACGCCGAATCGGGGGGGACGAAAACTTTGACGACTCCCTGAATCTCCTGGATCCCGGCGTCGACCCAGGGGGTATTCGTTTTCCAACACTGACGATTGACCCAAAGCCGCGCCTCGCGGTTATCCAAACAACCGATCACAACATCGATCGCCGCGAAAAAGCCGAGGCCGAGATCGACCAGAACATCGCCGAAAATCGGCTCGATCCGAATCTCGGGGTTGATCTCGCGCGCGCGCTCGGCGGCGACCTCCGCCTTCGGTCGACCCGAATCTCCCGCTCGAAACAACACCGAACGCGATAAATTGGAAGCGTCGACGCGATCGCGATCGATCACGAAAATCGTCCCCACTCCAACGAGAGCGAGGTTCTTGATCGCCTCGTTGCCGAGCGCCCCCGCTCCGACGACAAGCACGCGAGCCGACGCCAGCCGCTCCTGACGCCACCACGAAATCAGCCTCAACCGCGCGTAACGATCGGAATCGTCGATCCGAAAATCGATCGGCTCATCGCGATCGGACGGGGGGGAATCGTTCATCGTCGCCAAACCGTTCCATTCTCTTTCGTCAAACCGACGAGCTCGATTCGCGAATGCGACACATGGAAAACCTTGAGAAAATCGAGGCGAAACCTCGCGGGCTCGTCGCTGACGATCCGCGTCGACCCGATCATCATAAGGCCGCGAGCCCGCCGCGTCGACCCGCGGGTGAAACCGCGCGATCAATCGTGTGCGCCTCTCGACAACCCGCACCCAACACGGATAATAACGACGTGGAACCAAACGCGAACGGCGAATCAAACGGCGAAGGCGTTCCGTCGCAAGCTCAAGCCGCATGTGAACGTGTGGTAAAAAGATCCGTCGATTATTTAAATAAGAACAGTCGTTGATTATTATTCATCAAGGTCGATACCCGTGAGTCGAGCGTTGAAGTCCGATCCGGTCGCGGCGATCGGGTCGGCGCCGCTCGACGCGGCGGGGATATCGGCGACCGTGTTTTGCTGCGTCCTCTGGGCCGGCAATACCGTCGCGGTGAAGTACACGGTTCCCGATCTGCCGCCGTTCGGCTCGGCGGGATTGCGGTTCGTGCTGGGATTGCCCGTGATCGCCGCGGCTTGCTTTAAGCTCGGCCACGGCTTGCGCGTGCCGATTAAACATGCATGGTTAATCGTGATTCATACGATCTTAACGGTCTTACAAATCGGCACGTTCACGTGGGGGACGAGCCATGGAATGGCGGGGCGATCGTCGATCCTGGTGAACGTGCACCCGCTCGTCGTGGCGCCGCTCGCGTGGATCTTTTTGGGAGAACGAATGGGTCGAGCGGGGATCGCCGGGCTCTTCGCGGCCACATTGGGCATCGTCGCGCTGATGTCGAACCCCGTCCGCGGCGAACCGACGTGGGCCGGCGATATCGTCGTCCTGTTATCGGGGATCATCTTGGGGGTGCAAACGATCGCGCAAAAGAAGACGTTTCACTTGATCCCTCCCACGACCCTCCTGTTCGCGCAAACCTTGTTCTCGATCCCGCTTTTTTTTCTACAGAGCGCTCTGGTGGAGGGGATCGACACGTATCGGTTCACCGAGCGTTCATGCCAGGGTGTTTTGTATCAAGGTGTGCTCGTATCCGGAGTCTGTTTTACGATCTGGCTGGTGCTGTTGCGTCGCTATCCCGCGGCGCGGCTTTCGACGGTCGCGTTTCTCACGCCGATCTTCGGCGTCGCGCTCGCGAGCCTGATTCGCGGCGAGTCGCTGACGATTCCCCTCTTGGCCGGCGGATCGCTCGTCGGATTCGGAATTTACCTCGTCGCCGCCGATCGCGCCGCGCATGTCGTCAAACCCGAACCCGAGCTTCCAGGCGAGGACGCTCCATGAAATAATCATAAATAAATAATGATTATATATTTTATAATCGTTCGAATCCCCCGGTTTTTCAGGCGTTCGGTTTGAATCGCATCGAAGTCGCTCGAGGACGATCGAGATGAAGATCTTTACGATCGGGTTCACGAAAAAGTCGGCCGAAACGTTCTTCACCGCGCTCCAAAAGGCGGAGGTTAAAACGCTCGTCGACGTTCGGCTGAACAACGTATCTCAACTTGCGGGCTTCGCCAAAAAGACCGATCTGGCGTATTTCGTCAAAGAAATCTGTAATATTAATTATATTCATATTCCGCTGCTCGCTCCGTCGCAAGAGCTCCTTACCGCATACAAAATGCAAAATGGGGATTGGAGCGTTTATGAAAAGGCATTCCTGAGGTTGATCGAGGAACGACGAATCGACAGCGCGATCGATCGGCAAACGCTCGACCGGGGATGCCTGCTGTGCAGCGAGCATCGGCCCGATCATTGTCATCGCAGGCTCGTCGCCGAATATCTCCGAGAGCATTGGGGCGATGTCGAGATCGAGCATCTCGTGTGAACTCCGCGCCGAAACGCTCGATTCGGACGCGAGCAAAATCACCTCTTAACGCGAGCGACCGGATCGATCTTTGTTCGATCACGATTCGGGTATGCGGAAAAATCAAATTGGCGAAACGCGTTTGAATATTCATGATTAATATATTAATTATTTTTGATCATCTATTATTAATATTATGCTTGTATACTTCGCTTCCAGGTCGAGTCGAGACCGATCGATTTTTACGCGAATCGGGATTGTTCGTCGTCGCACGGCGATTTATCATTCGAGTCGAATCGTGCGGACGATCGGCGAGAATCGCGTTTGCCGGAGAATTCCGTTGTCCAAATCCTCGCTTGCGTGGCTTTTGATCTTCGCTTGTTCTTCGGGTCCCGTGCGCGCCGCCCTCGACGACGACGCGTTGAATCTCACGTGGGCCGACGACATGTTGACCGTTCGAGGCGCGAAAATCGCGGGAGGCGCGATCGAGATCCATTACCTTGAGGCGTTTTGCCGGCCGGGATCGACCGATCGTGATTGGAAGCAAACGACGATTCCGCATCGAACCGTTTTGGTTTCAAACGATCCCGATCGCCGCACGATCAGGCTTCGAAGCACGCTTGAAGACGGCGTAATCGTTGATCACACCATCAAATCCGGGCGCGACGAGGTCGATTTTCACTTGACGGCGCGGAATCCGACGAATCAAACGTCCCGGGCGCACTGGGCGCAGCCGTGCATTCGTGTTGATAAGTTCGTGGGAGTTAAACCCGAGCCGAACTCCGAAGCTTATCTTAATAAGTGCTTTGTCTTTATCGACAATAAATTAACGCGATTGCCCACGCGTCCGTGGGCGACCAAAGCTCGGTACGTTCCCGGTCAAGTTTGGCGCCCCGTCAACGTCGATCGCGACGACGTCAATCCTCGGCCGTTGAGCCCGCTGATCCCGTCCAACGGGCTGATCGGTTGCTATTCGGCCGACGAAACTCAAATCCTCGCGACCGCCTGGGAACCCTATCAAGAGCTCTTCCAGGGAGTGATCGTCTGCATTCATTCCGATTTCCGGATCGCGGGCCTCGAACCGGGCGAAACCAAGCGCGTGAGAGGCAAACTTTATCTCGTTCCCGCCGATGTAAACGCGCTCGTCAAACGCTACCAAACCGACTTCCCCGAACACGCGAAAACCGCCCCAAAATAATCCGTCTCGTTATATCCTGAATAATCTATTTATGTATTGTATATTATACATTATAATGACAAAATATTGATTCGTTATGGATCGGTTGATCGAGCGACGAAGATTTCTCCTCGGAACCCGGTCGATCGTCGGGAATGCTCGCGACGCTTTTCACCCGATTGTCATCGCCAGGCCTCTTGACTCGCGTGAAGCCGCCTGCGTATGATCCCATCGTTCTGTGGACTCATTCGATCATGACGTCGGTTTTCATCGTCGCGTCGTGCAAGCGCCGATCGGTTCGAACCCCGATCCGTCGACGTTCTTCGTTTTCATCGTTCGAGAATCTGCTTCTCATGACTCGATAAAAAAATTTGAAGGCGCGTCACAACCCAAGCGATCGACCGTATTGATTTGGCTCAAGTATTGGCCATTGGTCGACGCATTCACGGGGGAAACCAAGCTTCGATCTCGTGGATTTTCTTCCACGATCGAGCGCGATTCCAGAGCGTCGACGATCGATCGAAACTCCGTCAAAAAGGAGGCGTCGTCGATATCAAAAGATCAATGTTTTCAACCGGTGCAGTGATTGTAGGATTCTTGATCGAGAAGTAAGCGATCGAATCGCAAGGTTTTCGATTCGTCATTCGTTTCGGCTCCGCCGATTTTCCGCATGATCGTTTTCGGTTCGACCGTCGTGCGTGGTCGTGCGCGCTCTCGGTCCGTCGATTTTCATCCGGCTTCGCGTCCGTGTTGATCGCGCGGATTCGCGATCGATCATTCTCGCGAGGGATTCGACCGACGATCGGTCTCGTTCGTCGTCCGCGCCCCGTTCGGCGCGAAGATCCTTCGCGCACTTTCATTAATCCGTTATCAGA
>JAKBCQ010000142.1 GCA_021807585.1 Planctomycetota bacterium
GAGCTAATCCGAAGATCTAATACATAAGTTCACACGCGACGATCCCCCCGATCTCCTCCGATCCCGTTGCATGTCGACCCTCGACCGGCGAAACTAGCTGCTTCGATGCTCCGTTCCCCGCCGCGCGCGCCGCGTCGCTTTCCGTTTGGATCATCTTATGCTTGCTGATACGTATCTTGATCGTTGGTCCGAATTACTCGTCGATTATTGTTTGGCGCTTCAGCCGCTCGAGACGGTTTCGATCGGCGGCGAATGGGACGCCGCTCCGCTTGTCGACCGGTGCGCGCGGCGGGGGATTCAACGCGGGGCGAGGCCGATCATTCGGCTCGAGCCTCCCGGGCTTCGCGAGTTTTTTTTGCGCGAGGCTTCGCCCGAATTGCTCGAGCACGTTTCTCCGCTCGAGCGGTTCGAGGCGCAAACCGTCGACGCGCGAATCCGGATCTCGGCCGAGAGCGACCTATCCGCCGCGGCGGCGATCGACCCCGCAAGGCAGGCGATCCGCGACCGCGCCCTCGATCCCGTCCGCCGCGCCGCGGCGAAAAAACGGTGGACGCTCACGCAATATCCTACGCCGGCATATGCTCAAGCGGCTAACATGAGTTTAGAAGAATATGAAAAGTTCGTGATATCGGCGATGTTTTTGGATCGTTCGGATCCGATCGAGGCTTGGCGCGAGCTGGGTCGATCGCAGGCGGGATTGGCGAGTGCGATGACGCCCGTCGATACGATTCGGATCGAGGCCGAAGGGACCGATCTGAGATTATCGGTGAAGGGACGAACGTGGATCAATTCGGACGGCAAGCGGAACATGCCTTCGGGCGAGATTTTCACGGGTCCGATCGAGGATTCGGCTTCGGGGCGGCTCCGGTGCGGATTCCCGGTGTATCGCGACGGTCGCGAGATTGTGGGGATCGAGCTCGAGTTTCGCGACGGTTTGGTGGTTTCGGCTCGCGCGGATCGGGGCGAGGATTATTTGCTGGCGATGCTCGATCTCGATTCGGGGTCGCGGCGATTGGGGGAGTTGGGGATCGGTTTGAACGAGGGGATTCAGCGGTTTACGGGTAGTATTTTATATGATGAGAAGATAGGCGGGACGATTCATGTGGCGTTGGGGAGGAGTTATCCCGAGACGGGCGGGGTGAACGAATCGGCGTTGCACTGGGATTTGATCGTCGACCTTCGTTCGGGGGGCCGGCTCTTGGCCGACGGCGAGCCGGTGATCGAGAACGGCAAGAGGGTTATGGGGTGAGCCGATTTCGATATTGATCCCTTATGTCGAAAAGGACCGAACGCCTCGAGTTTTCGCATGAACGGTTGGTTGCAAGCTTTGGCCGATATGCTAGTGTTAAAGATTGATCGAGTCGATCGGAGTTTTTCATCCTTGAAGCGATCGCCGCGAAGCGACGAAGGGACGGCGTGAGATGGACGTTTTTAAGTTACAAAAAGATCTGATTCATTCGTATTCCAATTACGTACAAAGCTTTATTAATATCGCCGATCCGCGGATTAAAGATATCGTTAAATCCGATCTGACAGAAGGTCTACTTTGGCCCGATCCGTTGGTGCAGCTCAACCCCTCGTTTAAGGCCGGGAAAACGATCGACGAATTGGTAGCTGAAGGAATATTACATAAGGAATGCGCGAACATTTTTCGCAAGAAAAAAAACGCGACGGGCGCCGATCGGCGGATCACGCTTCATCGTCATCAGGAGGAGGCGATCCGGGTCGCGAGCCGAGATCGAAACTACGTATTGACGACGGGAACGGGATCGGGAAAAAGCCTCGCGTACATCATTCCAATCGTCGATCGCGTGTTGAAGAAAGGTCGCGGATCGGGAGCGACCGCGATCGTCGTTTACCCGATGAACGCTCTCGTGAATAGTCAAGAAAAAGAACTCGAAAAATTTTTAAAGGAGGGTTTTCCCGATTCGAAAGGCCCCGTTTCGTTCGCCGGCTACACCGGGCAGGAGAACGAAACGATCAAAAACGAGATCGTCGCCAATCCTCCCGATATCCTTTTGACAAATTATGTCATGCTCGAATTGATGTTGACGAGGCCGAAGGAGCGGCCCCTCGTCGCCGCGGCCAAGGGGCTTCGGTTCCTCGTCTTCGACGAACTGCACACGTATCGAGGTCGCCAGGGTAGCGACGTTTCGCTTCTGGCCAGGCGGGCTCGCGAGGCGTTCGAGGCGCCCGAATTGCGCTTCGTCGGCACGTCGGCGACGATCGCCGCGGAGAAGACTTTCGACGAAAGTCGCGTCAATGTCGCTCGAGTCGCGTCTCGAATCTTCGGAGTCGCGGTCGAACCCGAAGATGTGATCGGCGAAACCCTCAAACGAGCCACCCCCGATCGCGATCTCGCCGATCCCGATTTCCTCGACAAACTAAAGGAGCGTTTGAACGATCAGGATTACACGCCTCAATCCGATTACGCGTCGTTCATCGCCGATCCGCTCTCGAGCTGGATCGAGAGCGAGTTTGGAGTAAAGAAAGAAACAGAAGCGGGAGGAAGGCTCGTCCGCGCCGTGCCGATCAGTCTCACGGGAAACGAAGGCGCCGCTCGAAAGCTCGCTCTTGCGACCGGAGTCGACGAATCGCGCTGCGTCGATCGGATCAAGGAAACGTTGCTCGCCGGAATGAAAATCGCCGACCCCGTCGCGGGTTCGCCCGTTTTCGCCTTCAGACTCCACCAATTTATCAGCCGCGGCGATTCCGTTTACGCATCGATCGAAACCGAGGACCGAAGATATCTGACGCTCAATAGGCTCCGCTTTGTTCCCGGGGATAGAGGCAAAATTCTCCTTCCGCTCGTCTTCTGTCGCGAATGCGGCCAAGATTACTACGTCGTTCGCTCGAATAGTAATAAATCTAAAGGTAAACGAGCTTTTATCGAGCGAGATATCGGCGATCGATACCGAAGCGACGATTCAATCCCTGGATTTCTTTATATCAACAACCAAAATCAATGGCCGATCGACGACCAAAAAATCGCCGCGCGAATCCCCGAGGATTGGCTCGAAGAACGCGACGGCGCGCTCGTTTGTCGCAGGGAACGGAAGAAAAACTTGCCCGAACAGATTCGCGTCGCCCCCGACGGTTCGGTGGACGATTCGGGGGTCGAGGCGCGGTTCGTCGAGGCGCCGTTCATCTTTTGCCTCAACTGCGGAGTCTCGTACAACGCTCGTCAGCGGTCCGATTTCAGCAAACTCGCGAGTTTGAGCTCCGAGGGACGAAGCACCGCGACGACCGTCCTCGGCGCCTCGGCGCTCAATTTAATCAAATCAACAGATCTTAAAACAGATGAGAAAAAAATACTCAGTTTCACCGATAATCGTCAAGACGCTTCGCTTCAGGCGGGGCATTTCAACGATTTCATCGAGGTCGGTTTGCTCCGCGGCGCGCTCTACAAAGCGGTGAAAGAAGCCGGTGAAGCGGGGATTACCCACGAATCGCTCACTCACGCCGTTTTCAACGCCCTCGCGCTCGATATCGCCGAATTCGCGAGCGATCCGGGGGTGCAATATTCGGCGAAAGAAGACACCGACAAAGCCCTCCGCGAAGTTTTGGGATATCGCCTTTATCGCGATCTCAAACGAGGCTGGAGGGTCGCCTCGCCTAATCTCGAACAATGCGGGCTGCTCGAAATCGCCTACCGATCGCTCGACGAATTATGCCGCGACGACGCGGTTTGGCGGGGAAAACGCGGCGAATTGGCCGCGGCGTCGATCGAAACACGTGAAAAAATCGCGAAGGTCTTACTTGATTATATGCGTCGTGAAAGCGCGATCAAAGTGTACTACCTGTCGGCTTCGAATCAGGATCGCATCAAACAACTTAGTTCGCAACGCCTCGTCGAACCATGGGCGATCGACGAAAACGAAACGTTTGAATCCGCCAAAATCCTCTACCCGCGATCGCGCAAACCCTCGAAAGACGATCCCTCGGGGGTCTTCCTCAGCCCGCGCGGCGGCTTCGGCCAATACCTCGCGCGCAACGGCGTGTTTCCCGGGAACAAAAATCCGATCAAACTCGCCGACCGCGAGGAGATCATTCGAGATTTGCTGGAATGTCTTCGTGTCGCGGGTTTGGTCGAGATCGTCTCGCCGTCGACCGATCGCTCCGAAATCCCCGGCTATCAGCTAGTCGCCGCGTCGCTGGTTTGGAAAGCCGGCGACGGTGTTCAGCCGTTCCGCGATCCGATCCGCACGCCGAACCCTCCTTCGACTGGAGGAACGGCGAACGCGTTCTTCGTCGATTTCTACAAAACCTGGGCGATCCAATTGCGACGCATGTCCGCGAGGGAACACACCGCGCAGGTTCCATCACAGAATCGCATCGAACGCGAAGCGAATTTCCGCGATGGGAAATTGCCGATCCTCTTCTGCTCGCCGACGATGGAGTTGGGCGTCGATATCGCCGGCTTGAACGTCGTCAATCTCCGCAACGTTCCACCCACCCCCGCCAACTACGCGCAGCGAAGCGGTCGAGCCGGCAGAAGCGGCAATCCCGCATTGGTTTACACATATTGCACAACGGGAAGTCCTCACGATCAATATTTCTTCAAGCGATCCGATCGCATGGTCGCGGGAGCGATCGCCACGCCCCGACTCGATCTCACCAATGAAGATCTCGTCCGATCTCACGTCCACGCGGTTTGGCTCGCCGCCACGGGGCAAGAACTCGGCTTGTCGCTCGGAGAGTTGCTCGATCTCTCCGATTCGCAAAATCCCACGCTCGAGCTCAAAGCCGAGGTGAAAGAAAGGCTCGCTTGGCCCAAGGCTCGCGAACGCGCTCGGGAACGCGCCGGACGGATCTTAAAAACGTTTGAAGATGAACTCAAACATGCCGATTGGTATTCCGAACGCTGGCTCGACGACGTCCTCGACAAGGCTCTCCTCCGCTTCGACGACGCTTGCGATCGCTGGCGCGATCTCTACCGCGCCGCGCTCAAACAACGCTCCGTGCAAGATCGTGTCATCGTCGACGCTTCAAAAAAACCGGCCGAAAAAGATACAGCCAAACGGCTCCGCGCCGAGGCCGAATCGCAAATGGCGCTCCTCACCCAGACGAGCGAGATCGTTCAAGCCGATTTTTATAGTTACCGCTATTTCGCCGGCGAGGGCTTTTTACCCGGCTACAACTTTCCCAGACTCCCCCTCTCGGCTTACATCCCCGGAAGACGCGCCGGCAAAGGCCGCGACGACTACCTCTCGCGTCCCAGATTCCTCGCGATCTCCGAATTCGGTCCTCGTACGTTCATCTATCACGAAGGCTCGCGTTATAAAATCAATCGCGTGATCCTCCCCGTCGGCGAAAACGACGTTTTAACTCAACGCGCCAAAATCTGTAAGAAATGCGGTTATCTTCACCCGATGACCGACGAAGCGGGGCCCGATTTGTGCGAGGATTGCTCGGCCGAGCTCGATTTTCCGCATTCGGGGCTCTTTCGTCTCGCCAACGTTTCGGCCAAACGGCGCGATCGGATCAACTGCGACGAGGAGGAACGCGTCAAGCTCGGCTTCGACATCGTCACCTCGGTTCGCTTCGGCGACCGCGACGGTAGAGCCTCGCGACGCAACGCGACCGTCGAATGCGACGGTGAACCCCTCGTCGAACTCGCCTACGGTCCCGCCGCCACGCTTTGGCGGATCAATCAAGGCGAAAAACGCCGAAAAAATCCCAACCAACTCGGCTTCGTCCTCGATCTCGAACGCGGCTACTGGGCCAAATCCGAATCCGAAACCGACGACGATGGCGAATCGGTCGAATCCGACGACCCGATGTCGAGGCTCACCGAACGAGTCGTCCCCTTCGTCGAGGATCATCGCAACGTACTCGTCTTTTCGTTTTCAGAAGAAATTGATCGTGATATAAAAGAAACGTTCATGGCTTCAATCCAGGCGGCGCTCAAATCGGCGATCCAGATCGAGTACCAGCTCGAGGACGCCGAACTCGCCGCCGAGCCTCTTCCTTCGACCGACGATCGCCGTCGGATTCTTATGTACGAATCCGCCGAGGGGGGCGCGGGGGTGCTGCGACGCATCGTCGACGAATCCGACGCGATCGGTAAAATCGCCCGCGGCGCGCTCGAATTGTGCCATTACCACCGCGATACCGCCGAAGATCTTAAACGATCCCCCAAATCCCGCGAAGACTGCGAGGCCGCCTGTTATGATTGTTTAATGAATTATTACAATCAAACCGATCACGATAAACTTGACAGGACGAAAATTCGCGATTTTCTCGTTAAACTCGCGCGCTCCTCGGTGAAAACCGCCCCCGTCGATTCGACCCGCGAGGAGCATCTCGAATCCCTCGCGCGGCTCGCGGGTTCCGATCTCGAACGCGATTGGTTACAAAGGCTCGATCAAATGCGACTCCTCCTCCCCGATAAGGCCCAGGCTTACATGCCCGAATTCCAAACCAGGCCCGATTTCACCTACTCTTCGAAACAAACCGTCGTTTATATCGACGGCCCCGATCACGATCACCCCGATCGCCACGCCCGCGACCGCGCCCAAACCGCCGACCTCGAAGACGCCGGCTACACCGTCGTTCGCTTCGGTTATCGAGAAAACTGGGATATGATTATCAATAAATATCCTGGAATCTTCGGGAGGCCTTCATGACTTTCGCCGCGGGGTCGCTCGTCAAAACGCGCGGCCGGGAGTGGGTCGTGCTTCCGGGATCGGATGATCAAATGCTGATCATTCGACCGCTGGGAGGGACCGACGCCGAGATCGCGGGAGTTTTGACGGCGCTCGAGCGAG
>JAKBCQ010000143.1 GCA_021807585.1 Planctomycetota bacterium
GTGAACGAATCCGCGTTTCACCCCTCCTCCGGCGAGCCACATCGAAAAGCCCGTGCTGTGATGATCGCGTCCCTTTGACCCCTCCGAAGTCGGCGTCCGTCCGAACTCCCCTCCCCAAAGTACGAGCGTGTCTTCAAGCAAACCCCGCGACTTGAGATCGAGCAACAACGCCGCAATCGGTTGATCACTCTTTTGCGCATGATTGCGGTGATTGGTGATGTCGCCGTGATCGTCCCACGGCTGACCGTCGCCGTAATAGATCTGCACGACCCGCACGCCCCGTTCCACAAGTCGACGAGCGATCAAACACGCGTCGGCGAACTCTCCCGCTCCGTAAAGATCGCGCGATCGCTTCGTTTCACGACCCAGGTCGAACGCGTCGCTCGCCGCGAATTGCATCCGATACGCGATCTCGAGCGAGGCGATCCGCGACTCGAGCGGCTCGTCGCGATCGCGTTCGTCGCTGTGCGAACGATTCAGCCGCGCGATCAGATCGAGCTGCTCGCGCTGAGCCTCGGCGCCGATTCGTCGATTGCGAATATCTCGAATCATGGAATCGGGGTTGACGTTGCGATTGTTGATATGAGTTCCCTGATACACTCCCGGCAAGAAGCTGTTGCTCCAGAGCTGCGGGCCGACGACGGGCTTGCCGGGACAAAGCACGACGAACCCCGGCAGGTTGCGATTCTCGCTCCCCAGGCCGAACGTGAGCCACGATCCCAGACTGGGCCGGATCGGCTGCATGTTTCCCGAATTCATCATCAGTAACGAAGGTTCATGATTGGGATTATCGGTGTAAAGCGATCGAATCACGCACAACTCGTCGGCGACCGTCCCCAGCCTGGGGAAGATCTCGCCGATCTCGATCCCGCTCTCGCCCCGTTTTTCAAAGCGAAACGGCGAAGGCATGATTTTGCCGGTGTTCTTCCGCTTGGGATCGATCGCCCCCGCGGGAGGCGCTTGCCCCGCGTAACGCGCAAGCGCGGGCTTGGGATCAAACGTATCCACATGCGAAGGTCCGCCATTCATGAACAGGAAAATCACCCGCTTCGCTTTCGGCGGAAAATGCGGCGGCCGAGGCGCGAGCGGATCGCTCGGCGGCCTCGCCTCGTCGGCGGTCGCCTCGGTCGCCAACAGCCCCGCTTCGGCGAAAGCACCCGCCATTCCAAGCGCGCCGAAACCCCCGCCGATCCGCCCCAGCCACTCGCGACGCGTCGATAAGCCGTCGTTCGCTCCATCCCAATTCATACATCGCCTCCGCATAACATTAAGTATCAATCGGGCGAATTGATTTATGAATCAATCTATAAAAATAAACTCGTTTGATGAAAGAAGCGATTGAGCGTAACGTTCGCGTCGCGACAACCCGTCGCCGCGCGCTCGATCGCGGTCTTCCCCCGAGAGGTATTCGATCGCGAGGCGAACTTCGTCGTCGCCGGCGCGGCGCGCGAATAAGAGCGAATAAGCGCGTTGAATCAGAGCCGAGTCGTCCCCCGGCGCCTCGCGTTCGAGCCGCGCGACGAGAGCCTTCGCACTTTTCATCATGAATTCATCGTTCAATACAAAAAGCTGTTGCAAGGGGGTCGTCGTCCGCGTTCGTTCCGAGCACGTGATGTTGGGATCGGGGAAATCAAACGCCCGCAACAGCGGAGCGAGATCGTGGCGGCTGATCTTCGCGTAAAACGTCCGCCGCCGCGCCGCGGGATCGTCGAGCGAGAACGAAGGCCCGCCGATCGTCAAATCAAGCTCACCCGTCGCAGCCAAGATCGCGTCCCGCCACGGCTCGACCTCCAAGCGACGTCGGTTCATCCGCCACATCAACCGGTTCTCGGGATCAAGCTCGTTCGCCCTCGCGTCGAAACGACCGCTGCGGCGATAAGCGTTTGTAAGCATGATCGCGCGATGTAGCGATTTGATCGACCAACCCCCCGAGATAAACCGGCTCGCCAAGTGATCGAGCAACGCGGGATGCGAGGGGCGTTCGCCGAGCGCGCCGAAATTACTCGGCGTTCCCGTCAGTCCCCGACCAAAATGATGCGCCCAAACGCGATTGACAAAAACCCGCGCCGTCAGCGGATTCGATCGATCGACGATCGCTTTCGCGAGCTCGAGCCGCCCCGAGCCGACCCGAAACGGCGACGATTCACCCCCCGTCGCCGAGAGAAACCGACGCGGAACGATCGGACCGAGCTTCTTGGAATCGCCGCGAATTAATACGTTCATATCCACGGGCTTTGGGCCGTCTTTGAGAGCGTGAGTCGTCGGATATTTCGCCGGCGCGGCCTTCCTCATCCGTTCCACGGCGTCCCGAAGCGCCGCGAGCTTCACCTTCGTTTCGCCTTCGGGATTCGCCTCAACCTGCTTGCTCGTGATCGCCAGTACGCCGTTTTTCCCCGTCAGCGCCTCGACGAGCGACTTCTCGTCTTCGGCGAATCGCTTCTCCTCATCCGACCCCTTGGCCGAACGCCGCGCCGCGATCGCTCGCAAGACGCGATTTTCGAGCGCGTTCGCCAGGAAAACCGCCTCGGCGGTCGCCTCGCCCCGCTCCGACGCGTAACCGCGGCGATCGATCAACTTGCGCCATTCCAACAGCCAAGAATCGTTCGCTTCGTCTTGCGGTTTGAGGAACGCGATCCAGCGCTTCAGAAGCGCCGCATCCAATCCGTCGCGCCGCGCGATTTCATCGGCGCCGGCGGTCGAAAAATCCCCCGCGTTCCAAACCGCGACGATATAACGCGCGATCCGATTCACACGCTCGCCGACGATCCGTTCGGCCTCCGCTTTGAGGAACGTTTCGGCCTCGGCCTCCTTGGCCTTCACAGCGGTCTGGGCTTGATCGTAAGCCTTCACTTCCTCGGCCGAGACGAGCGGAACCTCGTCGTACTCGGACCCCGCGAAAACCCCCGCCAACGCGTAGTAATCGGTCGTCGGAATTGGATCAAACTTATGATCATGACACCGGGCGCACGCGACCGTCAGCCCGAGCACGCCGCGCGTCAACGTGTCGATCCGATCGTCGATCTGATCGAACTTCTTGGGGTCGCCGTAATAGACCGGCCCGATCGCGAAAAACCCCAACGCCGCCAGCCGATCGGGCTTGCCGGGAGCGTCGAGCAGATCCCCCGCGATCTGATTCATCAAAAATTGATCATAAGGCATATCGGAGTTGAACGCCGCGGCGACCCAATCGCGATACCGGAAGCCGTTGGGATAAAGCCGGGGCTGAAACGAATGCGCCTGGTCTTCGCCATATCGAGCGATGTCGAGCCAGTGTCTTCCCCAGCGAACGCCGTATTGCGGCGAGGCGAGCAGGCGATCGATCACCTTGGCGAACGCGTCTGGGGAATCGTCGTTGAGAAACGCGTCGACCTCGGCGGGCGCGGGAGGAAGGCCGATCAGGTCGAACGTCGCACGCCGAATCAATGTTCGTTTATCCGCCTGAGGAACGGGATTGATCGCGTGCTTATGCAATTCGGAATCGATGAATCCGTCGATCGCGGTCGTCGAATCGACCGACGGGGGCGCGGCGTCGACGATCGGCTGGAACGACCAAAACGCGCGCTGCGCCTCGGTGATCGTCGACGAAGAGGGTTGCGATTGAGACGCCGATCTCGAATCGACGGGAGTTGACGCGTCGGCGGTTCCAGGCCACGGAGCTCCCCGCCGCACCCATTCGACCAGGATGTCGATCTCCTTATCGTCGAGCTTCTTTTTCGGGGGCATCTGAACGTCCCCCGTGTACCGAACCGCATGAATGAGCGCGCTTTGATCGGGTTCGCCGGGTGTGACGATCGACCCCGATTCACCCCCTTTGCGCATCGCCTCATTCGAATCGAGCCTTAAACCCGCCTTCTGCTTGTCGGGTCCATGGCACGCGATACAGCGCACAAGAAGCAACGGGCGCACCTTCGATTCAAAAAAGATCAACGCGTCGCCGGAAGGCTTGGCGGGCGGCTCGGCGGCGCGACCGGGAGCGACATGCAAACCAAAGACCGCGAACGCGATCAAGATCGCTCGGCCCGCTTGCGGAAGTGTTTGAAGAGCCATCGTCCCGCCCCGGCGCCAGGAATCGAAACCTTCAGGCAGCGCGTTTCGCTTGAGTTTAAGATCGTAACTTATTGAGCGATTGTTTGACAATATCCGACCGAAAAGTTCCAACCCATTAAACTTATCTATGTGTGCTTATCGAAATCAGGCCCGCCGAACGCCGGCGTTCCGATCGTTTCAATTCAGAGGCTATCCGGAAAAGCTCCCGAAACCCAATCGGCTCGATTTTACCGGATTCGGCGCCAATTCACAAATAGAACCAATATACGTTAAATATCTAGATGTCGGTTCGTTCTGATTGGGAGGGCGGACCTCCCGGTGAGCCTCTTTTTTTAAACTCAGGCGACGAGGCCGATTTTTTTGGTCAATAATCGCAAGCATCATAATATGGCTCACCAGGAGGTTCGCCCTACGAATTTTGGATCGCCTTTTCAATTTCGGATCGTACTTCCAATTGTGGATAACCCTCCCAATTATGGATCGGCCATCCAGTTTCTTGTTCATCCTTCCAATTCTCGCTTCATCTTAAAGACCGCCGAATATGTGGATTTATTACCGGAACGCCTCTCACCCCGATCGCCGCGCGAGCGGTTTTTTGCCGTCGATCCGCAGCTCGGCGCCGACGTCGAGCCGCGTCCGTCCTCCCTTGGGATTGGGATCGAGCGCCAGTTGGTTCGTCGGTTCCCCCTGCGAATTGATCGGTTCGCCAAGGAACCGAACGGTCGGATGTCCGCCGTTTTGGAGCGGACCCGTCGCCTCTCGAATATGCGGAGTTCCCCAAACGTGAACCCATTGAAAGCGGACGTCGGGGGTGACGCGGGCGGGCGGCTTGGCGCGATCCGACGCGAGGAATCGATCGACTTCGTACGCGTCGCCGATCGCCTGCCATTGAACGAATCCATGCTGAATCGCCGCGGGGTCGCCTAGCAGCAATACCGCCTTGCGCTTATCGCGTTCCTCAAGATCCATAAATGCGCACCGACTTGACGACACGACCCAGGGGCGAGCCGGCGACGCGTCGAACGCCGCGCCCAGGCTCACGATCGCGCGATTCGCGGCGATCGTACACCGATTGAGCACTAAA
This sequence comes from Planctomycetota bacterium, assembly GCA_021807585.1. Taxonomy (GTDB): domain Bacteria; phylum Planctomycetota; class Planctomycetia; order Isosphaerales; family Isosphaeraceae; genus JAKBCQ01. The sequence continues at coordinate 5,132 of JAKBCQ010000143.1, forward strand.
TCCGCCCAAAATCGATCCGCCGGGGTCGTCGTCGGCCGCAGCGCGATCGCCGTGTCCCCCGCTCCGATCGCGCTGTTCTCCAGCCAAACCGCCCCCCGCCCCACCTCGAGCGACAGCGATTCGCCCCCGGTATATAATAATGTGTCGATAATCTCGCACTTCAGGATATCTTCGGTCGATTTCGCTCGGTCGCGGTTTCCGTCGGCGTGGAACAAAACAAGATCGCCGCGCCTCCCGGCGACCGGATTCTGCCGCGCGGGACACGTCATCCCACAGCCGATCAGCTTGCACCCCCCGTTCTCTACATGAACGAGATAAGGGATGTTCTCATTTTCATCTCGCCTTATAATCACATTTTTGAGAACCAGGTCGGCGTCTTCGACATAAATCAGATCGGTCGGCGACGACGGGTTGCGCGCCGTCCATTCGAGCGGCTTCGCCCCTTTCGCCTGCGATCGTTCCACCTCGATTTCGAGCCCGACTCCGCGCGGCGGACGAATCGTTCGCACCTTATGTTCACCCGAGCCGTTAATCACCTTCACGCGAATCCGAGTCGCTCCGGGCGGGATCGCCTGTTTATCAAGAAACGCCCCCAGATCGCCGTCCCAGGGAGAAGCGGTCGCGTCGAAAACGATCGCGAAAACCCCCGGGTCGACCCGCTCTTCGTCGCGAACCGCGGGACCGAAGCCGGGAAACGGAGCGGGGCCGGGCGCCGCGGCCGTCGTCGGTGTAAAGGTCGTCGTCTTAAACAAGCCGATCGATTTCTCATACAACCAAGGCGCGGGATGAGCCACCTTGCCGACGATCGAACTCGATTCGTCGGACAACCGTTCGAGGTCCGCGATCGGCGCCCACGGTTCGGCGACGGCGCGGGGCCACGCGCGATCGATCATCCGACTCCCCTTTTCGGAATCCTTCCAAACCTTCCCCGCTTCGGTGAAGTTGCGCATCGTCACCTTGCGGTTTCGTCCTTGCCCCGTCGCGGTGAAACCCTCCCAGCCGACGAACTGATTGTGAATCCCCCGCCAATCGAGCAGCTTGACGAGCGAACTCTCGTCTTCGCCGCGCGATTCAATCATCGAACATTTCTCCGACTCTTCGATCCGAGCCAAAATCGACCCCAGTGCGCTCACGTGAACGCCGTCGCGGGAATCCGCGCCTCGGCCTAGCGCCCCCACTTCGACGAGCGGCCGGCGGCACGCGAAGACGCTCCGACCCACGCCGATCGTCCAAAGGTGCGAAACGCTCGAAGAAAAACTCGCCGATACGTCGATGCCGATTCCGCAAATCAAAATCGACCGTAACAGCGCGATCTCGGCGGGACCGCCGGCGAGATCAAACCCCGTCAGATTTTGACCCCGCGCCGTCGTTCGCAACAACTTGATCCGAGAAGCCCGCGCCGCATTCCCCGCCGTCGACCCCTCGACCCGCACCAGCGCGATCGCCGTCATCGGCTTCCCCACCACCGTAATCGTGCAATCACGCAGAGTGAGAGTCGAGTTCCGACAAAGAAAGATCGATTTGACGTTTGACGGAGCCCCCTTCAGATCGAAGACGAAGTCGATCCCCTCGATCACCAGCCGATCCCCCGAATCGAGCGTGATCAACGCGGGATGCTCGCGTAAAT